>JAYUXS010000328.1:0-3598 GCA_043752845.1 Lysobacterales bacterium
GAAACGCGCGCATTTGCCGGCGTCCTTTTCGGTGATGAAGATCGGCAAGTCGTCATCGAAGCGCAGTTCACTGCCATCGAAACGGTGATGATCCGGATAGGGATGCGCGATAACGTCGACCGCGTGAGCCTTCAGCAAGGCGAAAAAACGTTTGGGATTGCCAATGCCAGCGACGGCATGCGCGCGCACGCCGGCAAACGCGGACAACGGCTTGGCGATCGCCAGGTCACGCAGCGACAACGCCCGCTCGGCGCGCACCTGCATGGTGTAGGCGCCCGGTCGCTCACCGCCATTCATGACCACGGCGTCGACGCGCGCCAGACGCGCGACGGGTTCGCGCAGCGGACCAGCGGGCAGCAGGCGACCATTGCCGAAGCCGCGTTGCGCATCGATCAGGGCGATCTCGAAGTCGCGTGCCAGCGACCAGTGCTGCAAGCCGTCGTCGCTGATCAACACGTCGACACCGTCGCGCTCGATCAGCAGCCGACCGGCCGCAGCACGTTTCCGCCCAATCGCCACCGGACAACCGGTGGCATGCGCCAGCCACACGGGTTCGTCGCCGTACTCTGCGGGTTCGGCTTCCGGTGGCAGGCGGCGTGCGGCGTAGGGCGTGGCGCCATAGCCGCGCGTCACGATGCCCGGCTGCCAGCCGCGACGACGCAACTCGTTCGCCAGCCAAGCCACCAGCGGCGTCTTTCCGGTGCCGCCGGCGGTGATGTTGCCAACCACGATGACGGCGATCGGCAGACGCACCGACTTCTGCAGGCCGAGCGAATAACTCCAGCGCCGCAGACCGGTGATGCTGCGAAATGCGCGCTCGAGCAGTGCCGCCCAGAGCGGCACCGGCGCACCTTCGTACCAGATGCTGTTGAGCCGCGATTCCAGGCGCGCACGCCAACTCATCCGCCCGCCTCGGCGTCGCGAAATTGCATGCGGTGCAGGCGTGCATAGGCACCGTCGCGCGCGATCAGTTCGTCGTGCGTGCCGCATTCCTGCACGCGCCCACCATCCAGCACCACGACCTGGTCGGCGTGTTCGATGGTCGACAGCCGATGCGCGATCACGATCGCCGTGCGCGACTTCAGGATGCGGTCGAGCGCGTCCTGGATCAGCCGCTCGCTTTCGCTGTCGAGCGCTGACGTGGCCTCGTCGAGGATCAGGATCGGCGCGTTTTTCAGGATTGCGCGCGCAATCGCGATGCGCTGGCGTTGACCACCGGAAAGCAGCACGCCGCGATCGCCAATGCGGGTGTCGAAGCCCTGCGGCAGTTTTTCGATGAATTCGAGCGCATTGGCGGCACGTGCAGCGGCGACGACTTCGTCGCGGCTGCGCGTGGCGAGCGCGCCGAATGCGATGTTCGCGGCGATGCTGTCGTCGAACAGCACGACGTTCTGGCTGACCACGGCGATCTGGTTGCGCAGGTCGGCGAGTCGGTAATCGCCGAGCGCGACGCCATCGAGGCTGATGCGCCCCGACTGCGCTTCATAGAACCGCGGCAATAATTTCGCGAGCGTGCTCTTGCCACTGCCTGAGCGACCGACGATCGCGGTGGTGGTGCCGGCCGCGACGCGGAAGCTGACGCCGTCGAGCGCCGGTGCCTTGCCGCTGGCGTACTGGAAACGGACGTCGTCGAACGCCAGCTCGCCGCGTGCGCGCTCGATGCGCGTGCTGCCGGTATCGGGTTCTGCCGGCGCGTCGAGTACGGCAAACACCGATTCCGCCGCCGCGATGCCGCGCTGGATCAGGCTTTGCACATTGGTGATCTTCTTGAGCGACGGCAGCATCGCCATCATCGCGCTGATCAGGGCCATGAAGCTGCCGGCAGTCATGCCGTCGCGCACCGCCTCGCGGCCAGCGACATAGACGATCGCGGCCAGTGCGCAAGCCGCGAGCAATTGCACCACGGACGAGCTCATCGCCTGGGTTGCGATCACTTTCAGGTTCAGCCGGTAATTGCGCTGAGCGAGGGCACCAATGCGCTCGCGCTCGATCGTCTGCGCGCCGTAGATCTTGATCGCCTCCTGCCCCGCCAGCGCCTGCTCGGCGCGATGCGCGAACTGGGCAAAAGCGTCCTGCAAGGTGCTGTTGATGCGACGGTAGCGCTTGCCGACGACGCTGACGATGATCGCGATCAAGGGCACCATGAACATCATCGTCAGTGTCAGCTTCACGCTGTTCGCGAACATCACACCGAGCAGGAACACCAGGGTGAGCGAGTCGGTGATGACGGTCTTGACCGCTTCCGCGGCCGCATAGGCGAGTTGCTCGGTGTTGTAGGTCAGGCGCGAAATTTGCGTCGCGGGTGCTTCCACGTCGAACCATCCCGAGGGCATGCGCAGCGACTTCTCGATGATGCGGTCGCGCATGTCGCGCACCACGCCGCGGCCAATGCGCGCCATCGCCACATCCGCCGTGAACGTGGCAATACCGCGCACAACGAAAATCGAAACGATGACCAGCGGCAACCAACGCACCATCGCGGCGTCGCGCTGCACGAAAGTGCCGTCGATCAAGGGTTTCATCAGCCAGGTGAACGCGCCTGCGGCAGCCGCTTCCAGCAGCATGCCGACGAAGGCGATCAGCGCGATCGGCCAATACGTCGTCGAAAAGCCGAGCAGGCGACGATAAAGCGCTGTCGTGCTCAGCGGGACAGCGGGCATAACGGCCTCAGTCACGGATCATTCGGCCTCGGCGGCAGCCGGCACGGTCGCGATCGAAAGTCGCGAAAAGCCGAGCTGACCGAGCGCGTCCATCGCCGTCACTACCGCTTGATGCGGTGTTCGACCATCGGCACGCAGCGTGACCGGGCGTTCGCGATCCTCACCGGCTTCGCGCGTGATCGCTTCCTTGAGCGTCGCCAAGCTCGGATTCAGCACCTCGTTGGCGCCGATGAAGAAGCGGCCTTCGCGGTCGACCAGCACGACGAGGGTGTCGTCGGTTGCGGCCACCGGTTTGGTCTGCGCGTCCGGCAGCACGACCTTCATCAGCGACTGTTTTTCAAACGTGGCGGTCATCACGAAGAACATCAGCAACACCAGCATCACGTCGATCAGCGAGATCACATTGATTTCGAACTCGTCGCCGGCCGATGCGGACTTCGCGAACTTCACTTGGCTGCTCTCCGTGCCGAGGCGACCTGCACCGGCACTTCCGCTTCGATGGTGTCGATCAACGCCACCACTTCCTTCTCGAGTTCGATGCCAAGCCCGGCAACTTTCGCACGCAGGTGGCGGTGGAAGATGTAGGCGGGAATGGCCACACAAAGACCCGCAGCCGTGCAGATCAGCGCCTCGCCGATGCCGCCGGCCATCTGGTTCGCATCGCCGATGCCGGAACTGAGAATCGCAAGAAACATGTTGATCAGGCCGATGACGGTGCCGAGCAAGCCGAGCAATGGCGAGATCAGCGCAATGGTGCCGAGCGAATTGAGGAATTTTTCCATGTCGTGCATGACATGGCGGCCGGCATCTTCCACGCGTTCCTTGATCGCATCGCGCCCGAGATGGCGTGCGCGCAGCGCGGCAGCAAATACCGTACCCAGTGGCGAAGTGTCGGCAAGCGCCTTCAGATGCTCATCGTCCAGACGCCGATGCTGCGC
>JAYUXS010000329.1:0-3577 GCA_043752845.1 Lysobacterales bacterium
GCAAGGGTTGAGCGCCTTGAAACTGGCCGCGCCGGATCAGGCCGCCATACTCGCTGCCCAGAAATAGCCCTTCCAGATGATCCATGACAAGTCCCAACCTTTTCTTGCGTATACGTTGGGCACATCAGCAGGAGATCGGAAATGTTGCGGCAGCTTGTGGCGGTGATTGTGGTGTGGGTGGTGCTGGGCGGCTTGCAGCCGGCTTCGGCAGACCCCGTATTGGCTGGGCGGATCTTGAATCCGGTGACGACGCTGGAGCCGAATGCGGGGACGAGTAATCCGGCGGTTTCCGGGGATGGGCGGTTCATTTTCTTTGTGTCGACGTCGAACAACCTGAACGTGATGGCGAATGGCGCGATGAATCTGTATCGCGCCGATCTGTCGGCGGCGACACCGGCGAATGCGTCGATCGTTTTGGCGATGCAGTCGCTCGGCAATGGCAATACCTTTGCGCCAGCGGCATCGAATGGCGGCAACGTGGTCGCGTTCGAAACGTTGGCGACCAATCTCGGCGGCAACCAGGGCGGCTTCAGCGACATCTATGTCAGTTTGCAGATTCCATTGCCGCAGGACGAAGTCGGCTTCGACACCTTGCTGGTCAGTCGCGGTGTCGGCGGCATCGTGCCGAACGGTGGCTCGCGCAATGCATCGATCTCGGGCGACGGCCGCTTCGTCGCGTTCTGGTCAGACGCGGAGAACCTGATCGCGAACGACAACAATGGTTCGCCGGACATCTTCATCGTCAGCGTCGATGGCGGCATGCTGGGCCCGACCGAACGCGTCAGTGTCGATTCCAACGAAGCGCAGATTGCGGGTTACAGCCGAGCCTTGTCGAACAATGCGCTCTCCGGTGACGGGCGCTACGTCGTCTTCTCGGCCGATGCTGCATTGGATGGCGCAAACCCCGGCAACCTCGAAGATGTGTTCCTGCGCGATCGCACTGCCGGCACGACCACGCTGCTCAGTCGCGCGACAAACGGCACGCCGTTCACGTCGTCATCGGATCAGCCATCGATCTCTCCGAACGCTCGCTACGTCGCGTTCCGATCGTTCCAGGGTGGCACCAGCAACACCTTCCTGCGCGACCGCCAACTCGGTACCACCGTGAATATTCCGGCGCCGCTGGCCGTCTCCGTATGCGAAGAACCGCACGTGAACGACGACGCCGACATCGTCATGCAATGTTCGAGCAGTCTCGGCGGCGTGCAGCAGCAGGCGTGGTTCCGGCGCGGCAGTGACGGCACACTCTTCCGGCTCAGCAGCACGCCTGCGAATGACAACGGCAATGGCGTCTCCGGCAACCTCACCGACCTCAGCGACAACGGCGATGTCATCGTCTTCGACTCTGGCGCTTCCAATCTCGATCCAGGCGACGGCAACAGCAGCACCGATGTCTTTGTCGGTATCGAAGCGAGTGTGTTGTATGCGCTGTTCGCCGATAGCTTCGAGTAAATCTTGCGCAAACGCGCTCAGCGCAGTTCGCGGCGCAGGATCTTGCCGACCGGCGACTTCGGCAGGCTGTCGCGGAACTCGATCGTCTTCGGTTGCTTGTAGCCGGTGAGTTGCTGTCGGCAATGTGTGCGCAGGTCGGCTTCGGTCAGGGCTGGGTCCTTGCGCACGACCACGAGCTTCACCGCCTCGCCGCAATTTTCGTCCGGCATGCCGACGGCGGCGGCTTCGAGCACACCCGGGTGTAGCGCGACGACATCCTCGATTTCGTTCGGGAATACGTTAAAGCCGGAGACCAGGATCATGTCCTTGCGCCGATCGAGCAGGAACAGATATCCGGCTTCATCGGCGCGGGCGATATCGCCGGTGCGAAACCAGCCATCGGCGAAGAACGCCTGTTCGGTCTCCTCGGGACGCTGCCAATAGCCGCTGGTCACCTGCGGGCCGCGCACGCAGATCTCGCCGGGTTCGCCGAGCACCACGAGCTGACCTTGCTCGTCGCGCAACGTGATCTCAACATCGGGCATGGCCAGCCCGATCGACCCGACCGGATTCGCGGCGCCGATGCGATTGACGGTGATGCCGGCGCTGGTTTCAGACAGGCCGTACATCTCGATGACGTCGCGTCCGGTGGCCTGTTTCCAGCGTTCTGCGGTGGCGCGACGCAAGGCGGTGCCGCCCTGCAGGCACAACTTCAGGTTCGAGAAATCGAGCTTGCCGAAATCGGGTGAATTGAGCAGCGCGTCGTAAAGCGTATTGACGCCGGAAAACAGCGAAGGGCGGTACTTGGCGAAGCTCGCCACCAGACCCGGAATATCGCGCGGATTGGTGATCAACACGCCATGCAGGCCATGCGTCCATGCATACAACATGTAGGTGTAGGCGGCGATGTGGTAGATCGGCAGACACACCAGTCCGAGCTCGCGCTCCGGGTCCATGATGCGGCCGAGCCATTGCTCGCAGGCGCCAACATTGGCCATCAGCGCGCGATGCGACAACACCGCGCCCTTGGACACGCCGGTGGTGCCGCCGGTGTATTGCAGTTGCGCGGTGTCATCGGGTTTCGCCTGCGACACCACACGCGGCAGGCGCGCACCGGCTGCGAGCGCGCGTGGCCAGCGCACGGCGTTCGCTATCTCGAACTGCGGAATCAGTTTCTTGACGTACTTCAGCGTGAAGTCGACGAGCAGTGATTTAGGCCAAGCCAGCATGTCGCCAACGCGCGTCGTGATCACATGCCGAACCGACGTGCCCGTCAGCGATTCGGTGGCGACCTGACCGAAATTGTCGAGCACGATCAGCACCACTGCGCCGGAATCCGCCAGCTGGTGGCGCAGTTCGCGCGCGGTGTACAGCGGATTCACCAGCACCGCGATCAGGTCGGCGCGCAATACCCCAAGCACAGCGACCGGATACTGCAGCAGGTTCGGCAGCATGACGGCGACGCGCTCGCCCGCTTTCAGGGAAAGCCCATTGCGCAAATAAGCCGCGAGGTCATCGCTTTGGCGCTCGATCTCGCCATAGGTCAGCGTGCGCTCCAGATTCGTGAAGGCCGGGCGCTGCGGCTGTTTGCGACAGACGTCGATCAACAGTTGCGGCAGTGTCTTGCCGGCATCGATCGCCGCACTCGCGACATTGTCGAAATCGCTCTGGGCGAGTGGCGATACGGCGTTGCGTCCGAATGGCTTCAACATGGTGCGACCTCGATTCATGCCGGATGACAAGCACTGGAAGCATCCTCGAAAAGTGCGGGCTGCGCTACCATCGCGCTTCGTCACCGACGAATTTGTGTGGTGCAATCTTTCCGTTTCACTGAATCGTCCCGGAGCTGCCTCATGTTGCGATATTTCTTCTCCTTGATCGGCGTGCTCGCGCTCGCTGCCTGCGCCGGCAGCGGTCGCCGCGACGAGCCGCCCAGTCTGTTGACGATGGCGTCGGGCGCGCCGCGCAGTAGCGAACAGTTGGTCACTCGTATCGATAGCGCCGTGCTGCGCTTCCGGATTGATCCCAAGCGTCGCGAGATCGAGGGTGATGCAGTGCTCACGGTGCAAGTGAGTGAGCCGGTGAAGGCGGTGGTGCTGGATCTGGACCGTCGCTTCGAGATCATGTCGATCGAACTGGACGAGAA
>JAYUXS010000330.1:0-3562 GCA_043752845.1 Lysobacterales bacterium
GCGCGGCGCCGGGTTGCACGGCCGTCCGCATTGGTGGACGTGCGGCCGACCTCGCCACCGTCACATCCTTCGGCAGATCGATCAGCACCGGGCCCGGTCGACCTTCGGACGCGATCGCGAAGGCTTCGCGCACGGTCGCGACGATGTCCTCGGCGCGCCGCACGATAAAGCTGTGCTTGACGATCGGCAGGGTCATGCCGAACACGTCGACCTCTTGAAACGCATCCGTACCCATCAGGAAGGTCGGCACCTGGCCGGTGATCGCGACCATCGGCACCGAGTCCAGATAGGCATCGGCGATACCGGTCAACAGGTTCGTGGCGCCGGGGCCACTGGTCGCCATGCACACGCCGACGCGACCGCTGGCGCGCGCATAGCCGACCGCGGCGAGCGCCGCACCCTGTTCGTGGCGCACCAGGATGTGACGCAGTTTCGAACCGACGAGCGCGTCGTAGACCGGCATGATCGCGCCGCCCGGATAGCCGAATAGCGTGTCCACGCCTTCCTGCTCCAGCGCATGCACCAACCACTGTGCGCCGGAGCGGATATCGTCCTGGTCAGGTTCGCGCGTCATGGTGTCGATGCTCAGGCCGTTGCGGTTTCAGGTTTTGCCGGCGCCGCAGTGCCCGGTGTCGCGGCCGTTGCTGCGCGCTTGCCGGGATCGAGCCAGGGCATGCGCGCACGCAGGCGGGCGCCGACCACTTCGATCGGATGGTCGAGATCGGCCTGCTTCATCGCGTTGTAGTTCGTGTAGCCGGACTTGTATTCGGCGACCCATTCGCGTGCGAACTGGCCGGACTGGATCTCGCGCAGGATTTCGCGCATGCGTTCACGCGTGCCGGCGTCGATGATGCGCGGGCCGCGGGTCAGGTCACCGTATTGCGCGGTCTCGCTGATGAAGCGATGCATTTTGGCCATGCCGCCTTCGTGCAGCAGGTCGACGATCAATTTCAGTTCGTGCATGCATTCGAAGTAGGCGACTTCCGGTTGATAGCCGGCTTCGACCAGGGTTTCGAAGCCCTGTGCCACAAGTTCGGTGACACCGCCGCACAGCACCGCCTGTTCGCCGAACAGGTCGGTCTCGGTCTCTTCGGCAAAGCTCGTGGTGATCAGGCCGCCGCGCGCGCCGCCGATGCCGTGTGCATAGGCCTGTGCGCGCGTCAGCGCCTGGCCGGAAACATCCTTGTGCACGGCGACCAGGCAGGGCACGCCATGGCCAGACTCAAATTCGCGACGGACCAGCGCACCCGGGCCTTTCGGTGCGACCAGGATCACGTCCCATTTGTCGTCGGTGTGGATCTGCTTGAAGTGGATGTTGAAGCCGTGCGCGAACAGCAGCGCGCCGCCAGGTTTGAAGTTCGGCGCGATGGCATCTTCGAACACTTTAGGCTGCTGCATATCCGGGGTCAGCAGGGCGATCAGGTCGGCCTGGGCTGCGGCTTCCGAAGGTTCAAAGGGACGCAGGCCGTCATCCAAGGCCTTGTGCCAGCTCGGGCCGTCCTTGCGCGCGCCGACGATGACGTTGAAGCCGGAGTCACGCAGGTTCAGCGCATGCGCGCGCCCCTGGCTGCCGTAGCCGATGATGGCGATGGTTTGTTCTTTCAGCGGTGCGGTGATCGGGCTCATGTGGTTCTCCTGGGTTCGACGGGTGTGGGTGTGGGGATGAAGAGGGGACGGTTGATCAGGGACGGGTGATCGCGCCTTCGGAGGCGGATCCGACGAGGCGTGCATATTTCGCGAGCACGCCATGGGTGGCGCGCGGGGGCAGGGTGTGTGCGGTGCGCGTCGACAGGTCGGACAGACAATCGAGACGACGCGCATCGACATCGATGCGCACGATATCGCCGTCGCGCAAGCACGCGATCGGTCCGCCCCGTGCCGCTTCCGGCGCAATATGGCCGACCATCAAGCCGTGCGTGGCGCCACTGAAGCGACCATCGGTGATCAGCGCGACTTCGGCACCGAGGCCGCGGCCCATCAATGCTGCGGTGACCGCCAGCATCTCCGGCATGCCCGGCGCGCCAGCCGGACCTTCATGGCGGATCACGACGACATCGCCAGCCTGAATCGCACCAGCCTGCACCGCCGCGAATGCGGCCGGTTCACCGTCGAACACGCGGGCCGGACCTTCATGTTGCATGCGGCCATGGCCGGCGAGCTTGACGACGCAGCCTTCCGGCGCCAGCGAACCGCGCAAGATCGCGAAACCGCCGCGCGGCTTCAGCGGCTGTGTCATCGGAAACACGACCGGTTCCGGCTGCGCGCCGAGTTCGATCTCCGACAACAGATGCAACATCGACGCGCCTTCCACGGTCGGGTGGTCTTCAAGCACACCGCCGTCCTTCAGCATCTGCGCGACGCGCGTGGTGCCGCCGGCGGCCGACAGTTCGATTGCGGTGTAACGGCCACCCGGTTTCAGATCGGCGATGACCGGTGTGGCCGCGGCAATCGTGTCGAAGTCGTCGATCGACAGCGGCACCTGGGCCTCAAACGCGATCGCGAGCAGATGCAACACCGCATTGGTCGAGCCGGCAGTGGCGGCGACCATACGCGCCGCATTGCGGAATGCGGCCGCGGTCAGCGCCTGGCGCGGCGTGAAGTTGCGGGCGATGCAGTCCATCACCAGCTTGCCGCAGTCTTCACCTGCGCGCGGTCGATCGGCGTGGATCGCCGGCAGATCGTTGGCACCGAGTGGCGACAGGCCGAGTGCGGTGATCACCATCGCCATCGTGTTCGCAGTGAACTGGCCGCCGCAGGCGCCGGCGCCGGGGCAGGCGTTCATCTCGACGGCGAGCAGTTCGGCGTCGTCGATCTTGCCGGCCGAATGCGCGCCGACGGCTTCGAACACGTCTTGAATCGTGATCGATTTGCCGTGGTGCACCCCGTGCGCGATGCTGCCGCCATACAGCAGCACCGACGGAATATTCAGGCGTGCTGCGGCCATCGCCGCAGCCGGGATGGTCTTGTCGCAGCCGCACAGGATCACCATCGCGTCGAGGCTGTGACCGTCGACGGCGAGCTCGATCGAGTCGGTAATCCAGTCGCGCGACACCAGTGAAGCACGCATGCCGGCGGTGCCCATGGCGATGCCGTCGGTCACCGCGATGGTGTTGAACTCGATCGCGGTGCCGCCGTTTGCTTCGACACCACGACGCACGTGCTGGGCCAGCGCGCGCAGGGTGAAATTGCACGGCGACACGTCGGACCACGAATGCACGATCGCCACGAAAGGTTTGGCAATCGCGGCGTCATCGCGTCCGGTCGCGCGCAGCATGGCGCGTGCCGGGGCGTGGTCGGGGCCGTGCTTGATGGCATTGCTACGCATCCAAAATTCCCTCGTTCGCGAAATCCGGACCCCATGAACGCGAAAACCCCGCTTCCGTTAGGACGCGGGGTTTTCGTGGAGTCCTGATTTCTTCGTCTTACATCAGGTCAAGCACTCATCCCGCTCGGAGTGGGCGTGAAGTACTACGGTAATAAGTACGAGCTTCGCAAGCAGCGCATTGATCCACGCGAACAGCGACAGCGCCGCTGCGGCGTTGCTGCTTGCGTCCGTGTTGGT
>JAYUXS010000331.1:0-8220 GCA_043752845.1 Lysobacterales bacterium
CAGTGAACGGTCCGGGGCCGCTGAGTGTGTCGACCAGATCTGCAGCCTTGAGTGCGGCGACCAGCGTCGAGAAATCAGGATTGCCGACGGCGATGTCGACGACCGTCTGCGGCTTGTGTTCTTTCTCACCTTCATGGTGGCCGGCGTTCGCGATGGGGGCCAGGGCGAGAGCGGCGGACGTGGCGAATAGCAGGAGCAGCTTCATGTTGCATACCTCATTGAGTGGGGGCGAGACGCGCGATTATTTCGGCGTTGCGGCAGATTGATGCCGCGCCCATGCAAGCGACGTCTGCAGCGCGTGTATTTGTTCTTGACGGGGATGACGCCGCCCGTCACTTCGGTGAGGGGCGAGTGAGGAATGTTCGTCGGGCCGGAAAAACGCGCGAAGATGAGCCGAGTGCGGTGTCGCGGTCTCACTCAGCGTGTTTGGAGAAGCGACTCACCACAACAATCGCGAGTAGCGATGCGAAGAAGCCGGGCACCATCGCGTACAGCGCGAAGATGCCGCCGAGTTTGGCGAGCGACATCCAGACGACGACAGTGATGCCGCCGAACAGAATCCCGGCGTACGCTCCGGCACGGGTCATGCGCTTCCAGTACAGCGACAGCACGATCGCCGGGCCGAAGGTGGCGCCGAAACCGGCCCACGCGTCGCCGACACGCGATAGCACCGTGCTGGTTGGATCGAGCGCGACAATGAACGCGATTGCTGCCACGCCGAGTACGCCGAGTCGGCCTACCCAGAGCAGTTCACGTGGGCCCGCCTGCTTGCGGAACAGTCCGCGATAGAAGTCTTCGGCGAAGGCAGCCGATGACAACAACAACTGCGCCGACGCCGTGCTCATGATCGCCGCGAGCACACCGGCGAGACAGATACCGGCGATCCACGGCGGGAAGAATTGCGTGCTCATGTGGATAAAGGCTTTCTCGGCCTCGGCGCCTTCAAGGCGGATCGGCAGCGCACCGAGCGCGGTGAAGCCGATGATCATCGCGGCGATCAGCACGGTGATCTGCCAGGTCATGGCGACGCGACGTGCGATGACCATCGCCTTGGGATCGCGGATCGCCATGAAGCGCGCGAGGATATGCGGCTGGCCGAAATAGCCAAGCCCCCAGGCCAGCGACGAGACGATGCCGATCCAGCCGAGTGCTGCGCCGTCCGCATTGGTGAACGGATCCAGAAGTTCGGCATTGAACGCATTCATGGTCGCGTGCATGCCGTCGAGACCGCCGACCACGTTGAGACCCATCAGCGCGACCGCGACCAGGGCGAAGAACATCAGCGAGCCCTGCAACACGTCCGACCACGACACGGCGAGGAACCCGCCGAGAAAGGTATAGGCGAGCATCACGATTGAGCCCCAGAACACTGCCCACACATAGGGCAAACCGAACAGCGATTCGAACAGGCGCCCGGCGGCGACGAACTGCGAACTCGCGTACAGCACAAAGAACACCAGAATGAAAAATGCGGTGAGCGGTCGCAGCAAGCCGCGGGTGTCGTCGAAGGCGCGCTCGAAATACGTGGGCAAGGTCAGCGCATCGCCGAGTGCCTCGGTGCGTTCGCGCAAGGGCTGGGCGATGTATCGCCAGTTCAACCAGGTGCCGATGATCAGGCCGCCGACCAACCACGATGACTCGTAGCCGGCGAGATAGGCAAAGCCCGGCAGGCCAAGCAGCAACCAGCCGGACATGTCGGTGGCCTGTGCCGAGAGTGCGGTGACCCACGGCCCGAGCGAACGACCACCGAGGATGAAGTCTTTCAGGTTCGTGGTGCGGCGCCAAGCGACGACGCCAAGCACCAGGCAGATCGCCATGTACAAGATGAAGGTCGCGACGATGATGCCGGTGTCGTGCTGGGCCATGCTGGTGTCCGCTCGGAGATGAAAGTCGCGCTTCGTGCTGGTGCGGACTGTGCCATGCCGACTCGACGATTACGATCCTGCAAACATCCTGGTCCAGGACTGCAGCGCAACGACCACGGCCACCCGGTTGGCACCGCGCATTCGATCCAGAACCGTGACCAGTTCGGTATCCGAAAAGATGCGTGCATGCCAGGTTGCGCAATCGGCACCCTGGCGCTTGCGTCGCGGAACAAGGCGACGCAATAGCGTTAGTGGGCGCGCACCTAAATCAGATGATGCGACGCTCGGCGGCAACATCGGGTCCGGCGCCTGGCGCCCACGGTCGCTCGCTGCTCCTCAATGCTGCCACTCGACCTGCAGCCACAGCTTGCGCACATCGCGGGCTGCGTCGATGCGGTTGAAATCGGCGAACTTGATCAAGCCGCTCCAGCCATGACCGAAGCCACGACCGAGCGACGCGTCCCATTCGCGGCCGTAGTGTGTCCCACCCCGCGTGGCATCGAAATCATGGCCGGTCACCGCCCAGTCGAAACCGCGGAGTTTTCCGTTTGCACCCAGATAGGCGTCTGCAAGCCCCGTGACTGGCGTGGTCAGGAACATGTCCGCCCAGCCATTGAATGCGTGCAGCGTCGCCAGTGGCGACTGCAACGCATGCTGACCATCGCCGCCAAGCCGCTCGATCCCGGCCTTGAACCCAAGCGCGGCATTCGGCATCAGGCGCGCTTCGAGCAGCGCATAATGGTGAGAGAACCGCGCGGGATTGCCGCCTGCTTCGGTCTGACGCGCCCATTCGGCGGTCCAGCCCCAAGGATGTTGCGCCTGTGGCCGATCGCCATGCCAGCGCGCACCGGAGGTCGCTGTCGATGCCGCCACGACATCTTGATCTTCGATGCGGTAGTGGTAGCCGACGACCTGGCCCAGCGGTGCGGCCCATGCATACTGAACCAGATGTGCATCGAGGTTGCGCTCGCGCGCGAGAGGATCGCGGGCATGGTCGCCGGCGACGCGATGCACGCGATCCAGCCACAGATATCGCAAGGTCAGATCCTTGCGCGGTGTCGCCTCAAGCAGAACGGCGTCGAAAGTCTGTTCGTTCTGGCGCCAACCGGAGTTGCCGATGAAGCGCTGGTTGTCGAGCAGGATACGCTGACGACCGACATTGGCGCGCGCATGGGGGTTCGACCAAGTCAGGTAGGCCTGGTTGATCTCGACTGCGCGCGGATCGGCCACCACCGGATAACGCGTCGCGCCATTCGCACCCGAATTGAAGTGGTCGCCGAGTTCGGCAACGCCTTCGCCCCCGACCACCGCGGCGAATCCGGAGCGAATCGGGATACGCACGTCTATGCGCAAGCGCACGGTGTTGGCGACGGCGTCGTGTACAAATGCTGCGTCGTCGACGGTTTCAAGTCGATAGCGCAGGGTGGCGTTCCACACCGGGGCGTCGGCCCAAGCGGCGACGGGCAGCGCAAGGGTCAAGGCCAGGACGAGTGAAGTTTGGATTTGCATGGCGGATTCTCTTTCGGGCGTTGCGATAACGCTCCCATGCGTGCCGCGCAATCGCCTTGATCTCGCTCAAGTCAGAGAAACATCATGTGCGCGCCGGTTTTCGCGGGAAATCAGGGCCCGACATGACTTCGATCAAGGTCGGGCCCGCGGGACGGTACGATGCTGCGCACGTCCCAAGGCGAATCAGGAGCTGCCATGAAAGCGAATATCCCACTCTCGACCATCGGCCTAGTCGCGATGCTCGCGCTAGCCGCGTGTTCCGAGACCAAACCACCCGCGGCTTCAACGGCAACGGTCGCTGTCGCCGCGCCGGACACCGGTGGCTCGCGCAAAGGCGATTTCGGGCCGCCGCAGGGTGAGCCGGTACAGGCCATCCTGACCAGCCCGCCGAACGTGCCACCGCCGACCAACCGCAAGGTGCCGGCCAAGGTGATCGTGAATCTTGAAGTCGTCGAGAAGGAATTGCCGATTGCCGAAGGCACCACTTACATGTTCTGGACCTTCGGCGGCACCGTGCCGGGCAGTTTCATCCGCGTGCGTCAGGGCGATACCGTCGAGTTCCATTTGCACAACCATCCCGACTCGAAGATGCCGCACAACATCGACTTGCACGGCGTCACCGGTCCCGGCGGCGGCGCGGCATCGAGTTTCACCGCGCCCGGTCATTCCTCGCAGTTCACCTTCAAGGCCTTGAATCAGGGCCTGTACGTCTATCACTGCGCGACCGCGCCGGTCGGCATGCATGTCGCCAACGGCATGTATGGCCTGATCCTGGTCGAACCGCCCGAAGGCATGCCGCCGGTCGACAAGGAGTTCTATGTGATGCAGGGTGACTTCTACACGGTCGGCAAATTCCGCGAGAAGGGCCTGCAGCCGTTCGACATGCAGAAGGCGATCGAAGAGAACGCGTCCTACGTATTGTTCAACGGCTCGGAAACGGCGTTGACCGGCGACAAGGCACTCAAGGCCAGCGTCGGCGAAAGCGTGCGCCTCTACGTCGGCAACGGCGGCCCGAACCTGGTGTCGAGCTTCCATCTGATCGGCGAGATCTTCGACAAGGTCTGGTACGAGGGTGGCACGCACTTCCAGGAAAATGTGCAGACCACGCTGATTCCCGCCGGCGGCGCGATGATCGCCGACTTCCATCTGGAAGTGCCGGGCAGCTACGTACTCGTCGACCATTCGATCTTCCGCGCCTTCAACAAGGGCGCGCTCGGCATCCTCAAAGTCGACGGTGCTGAAGACAAGAGCATCTATTCGGGCAAGGAAGTCGACTCGGTCTATCTCGGCGACAAAGCCGGGAGCATGGCCTCGGTGACCGCCGCATCAACCTCGGCTGCCGCCGGAACACTGTCGCAGGACGAGCAGATTGCGGCCGGCAAGACCCTGTATGCCGGCACCTGTTCGGTCTGTCACCAGGACAATGGCGCGGGCCTGCCGGGTGTGTTTCCGCCGCTGGCAAAGTCAGACTATCTGGCCGGAAACGACAAGGACGCCATCATCCGCATCGTGTTGAATGGTCTGACCGGCCCGGTCAAGGTCAACGGCAGCGACTACAACTCGGTGATGCCGCCGATGAGCCAACTCACGGATGATGAGGTCGCGAATATCCTGACCTACGTCAACACTTCATGGGGCAACGCGGGGCCGCGCGTTGCGACCGCCGACGTGAACAAGGTTCGCAACGCCACACCGCGCGCCGAAGGCGCCGCCCACTGAGGCCGCTGTGCGTACGTTGATGCTCGCCGCATGTCTGGCCGCGACTTCCGTCGCGGCCGAAGAATGGGCAACATTGCCGGGCGCAGCGGGTTTCGCCTCGGTTCTGAAGTACGAGGACAGCGGCGGCCGCGTCGATGTCGCCGCGTTTGAACTGATGACGCGGCCGGTGACGAATCGGCAATTTCTAGCCTTTGTTACCGCGCACCCGGAATGGCGCCAATTGGCGGTGCCGACCGTATTCGCCGAGCCGCGCTATCTGCAGCATTGGCGCGGCGCACTCAAACTCGGTGACGCCGGGGCCGAGCAGCCGGTCATTGAAGTCAGCTGGTTTGCGGCACAGGCTTATTGCGAAGCGATCGACGCACGCCTGCCCACCTGGACGGAATGGGAATACGCCGCCGCAGCCGACGCGACGCGCGCCGATGCGCGCAGCGACCCGGCCTGGCGCGAGCAGATTCTCGGCTGGTATTCGACCTCGTCCAGTGCGCCGCTCACAGGCGTTGGCCAACGTCCAGCCGATGTCCATGGCATCCACGACCTGCATGGTCTGGTCTGGGAATGGGTCGAGGATGCATCGGCGATGCTGGTGTCGGGCGACAACCGCGAACAGGGCGATCCGGACCTGCTGCGCTTCTGCGGCGCCGGCGCGATTTCAATGGACGACCGCGACAACTACGCGGTGCTGATGCGCGTGGCCATGCTGTCCTCGCTCGAAGCCGACGATACCGGCAAGAACCTGGGCTTCCGCTGCGCACGCGATGTGAGGACACCATGAAACGACTGTGCTTGTTGATTCTGATGATGGCGACGACGTTCGCGACAACGGCCAGGGAATGGCCGGGTGATTCGGTATTCCAACTCGAGACCACGTTCGTCGATCAGGACGACCGCGCTTTCCACTTGTCCGATACCGCTGCGGGACCGACTCTGGTCACGATGTTCTATACCTCGTGCCGCTATGTCTGTCCGTTGATCATCGACAGCGCGAAAGGCGTCGAACATGCGTTGACGGCGGAGGAGCGCGCCGCACTCCAGATCGTGCTGATCAGCCTGGATCCGGCCCGCGATACGCCCGCGGCACTGCATGCGATCGCCGACAAGCGCAAACTCGATCTGAAGCGTTGGCATCTCGTGCGCACCGAAGATGTGCGCACCGTCGCTGGCGTGCTCGGCATCCGCTACCGCGCGACGAACGACGGCGAGTTCAACCACACCAGCGAGCTCGTGCTGATCGATCGTGACGGGCGCAAGCTCGCCCGCACCAGCAAGCTCGGCAGTGTGCCGGACCCCGAATTCGTCGCCGCGGTGCGTGCTGCGCTAGCAGCAAACCGCAAACCAGCCAGTGCGCGCTAGCACGGTCTCGCTGGACGTAAGCTCGAAGTCGTGAGCCGCTGCAATCGCGACGCCGAGATGAAACTGCGCTGTGCTCAGCAACTGCATATGCGCGGATTCGACGTCGGCGGTGGCGATCTTGAGCGCGGCGAGCTGCTCCGGCAGCGCCGCGCCGTGATCGCGCTTGATCAGCGCTTCCTTGATCACCCAGCGGCTCAACAGGACGTCGTTGTCGAGCGTGCCGGCGATCTCGCCTTCGGCAAGCAGCAAATCCTCGAAGCGATGCAGGGCATCGCGCATGCGCCGTTGTTCGAGGTCGATGCCGATGGCATGAACGCTGACGCCGGCGGCAATCCAGTCGCCGCTGTGGCTCAGCGACAGTTGCTTCGTGGCCTCATGGCCGACAATGGCCGGTGGCTTGCTGGGGCGTTGCGCCAGCGACCAGTCGCGGGCATCGTCGCCGAATCGCGTGGCGAGCACACTGCGCGCCAGCCAATGGCCAGCCAGGAATTGGTCGCGGCGACTGGCCACCTTCAGCGTGGCCAGTCGCGCAAGCTCGCTCGACGAGAGCCATACATCGTGATCGTTCGGCATCGTCGCGATGACCTCGGCGATGCGTTCGACGCGGATCAGGCTTTGCATGGGTCAATTCTCGGTGATCACAAAGCCCCAACAATGCGCACACCCAACCCGCTCGCTTCATAGATGCGTTGGCCATCGACCCAGAGACTGGCGTTTGCGAGCGCATAAAGGCCGCGTGCGTCGGTGCCGCGTTCGGTGACTTCAAGGGTGGTTTGCACGGTCTGATGATGCGGCAGCACCTGACCACGATACTTCCATTGATGCGCCTGGCCGAGGGCGATGGTCTCGAAGCGCGGTTCGGCCATCTTGTCGCCCGCATTTACTTGCAGCAGGAAGGCCTGCAGCGACTGCAGCATCGCCTCGAGACCGAGCGAACCGGGTTGCACCGGATCTTGGAAGAAGTGCGCCTTGAAGAACCATTCGTCGACATCGACATCCTTGACCGCACGCAACTGGCCGAGGCCCGCGGCTCCGGCGTCCGGCCACACGCCTTCGATACGATCGATCATGCGCAGCATCGGGCCAGCCAGGCGCAGGCTCGGATGGCCGAAAAAAACTTCCGGCTCGTCGTCCAGATCGATTGCGACATTGCTGGTGCGCGTCAGCAGTTCGCGATGTGCGGGCGTGATCGGCAAACCAGCCTGTGCTGCGAGCGCCGCCGGCGGGAAGAAGCCGAACACGGTACGCAAGTTGTAGACCTCGCGCTCGCCAATCGAGCAGCGCACGATGAAGGTTTCGATGATCATGCCGGCGGTCGCCGACACGGCCGTCAACTCGACTTCGGTACGCAGCGTGCCCGCGCTGCCGCCGAGTTCGGCGAGGACGGTACCGTCGCCATCGAGATTGCGGAAGCCGAGTTCACTGTCGACGGTCAACGCCGAACCGACATAGCTCGACAACCATCCGCAGGGTTGCAAGGCGGCCTCCAGCAACACCGCGAACGGCATCACCCGACTGCCGTTTTGATCGAGATACCAGACCTGATCCGGCACATCGTATTCGGCGACGACGCGCGCACCCGCCTGCATCACGCCGATCGGTTCACTGACTTCGGCGATGCGCGTAATGAAGTGATAGGGCGGGCTCGGCAGGCGTGCGACGCGCGTCGGCCCGTCGAAGCGCTGATACATCGGTCCGAACGCAGCAGACGGCCGTCCGAGTGCGCACGCGAGTAGCGCCTGGCGATCGAAGCGAAAGCCGTCGACAACCGGCG
>JAYUXS010000332.1:0-3542 GCA_043752845.1 Lysobacterales bacterium
TCGACACTGGCGAAATGGAAGCCGGCGAAGGCGGCGGTCGCATCAACATGACGATCGCACCCAAGCCGAAAACCCCGAAGCCCGCGCCCGCCGCCGCGCCTTCTGCCCCAGAGACGCCGAAATCCTGATGCTCGCGGCCAAGCACCTCAAGAAGAGTTATCGCGACAAGGAAGTCGTGCGCGACTTCTCGCTGTTCGTGTCGCCGGGCGAATGCATCGGCCTGCTTGGTCCGAATGGCGCCGGCAAGACGACTTGCTTTTACATGATCGTCGGCCTGATCGGCGCCGATGCCGGCGCCATCCTGCTCGACGACACTGACCTGACGACGATGCCGATGCACGAGCGCGCGCGCCGCGGCCTCGGCTATCTGCCCCAGGAACCTTCGGTGTTCCGAACCCTGAGCGTTGAAGACAATCTGCTCGCCGTGCTCGAATTGCGCCCTGGGCTCAAACGCCAGCAACAACGCGACGAAATGGAAACCCTGCTCGCCGACCTGCAGATCGCGCATGTGCGCAAGCAGAAGGGCCAGAGCCTGTCCGGCGGCGAACGACGACGCGTCGAAATCGCGCGCGCGCTCGCAGCCAAACCGCGCTTCATGCTGCTCGACGAACCTTTTGCAGGTGTCGATCCGATCTCGGTCTCGGAAATCCAGCGCATCGTCGCGCACCTGAAGGACCGCGGCATCGGCGTGCTGATCACCGACCACAACGTCCGCGAAACCCTCGGCATCTGCGACCGCGCATACATCCTGCACGCCGGCACCGTACTCGCCGAAGGCAAACCCGCTGCCATTCTCGACAACCAGCGCGTCCGCGACGTTTACCTCGGTGAGAAGTTCTCGCTCGGCTGAATACTCAAGGCGCGAGCGGATTCAACACGCGCAGACCGTCCAACACCTGACCGTGCTGGAGATCCTCGGTGTACAGCACCGTGCAGCCTTCGATCTGGGCCGCAGCGACGATGCTGGCGTCGTAGATCGAAAAACCGTAGCGCTCGGCAACGGCCAGCGCACGTTCGTGAGTCTGCACCGTCAACGGCAACACCGGGCATAACGTGCGCAGCAACTTCTGCGTGTCGCGAACACGCTGCCAGGACCAGCCGAGTTTCCGTCGCGCGACATTCGCGACCTCGTTCAACACCTGCACGCTTAGGCACGGCGCATCGCGCAACAAAATCTCCGCGCGTTCCGCCTTGGCGACGTCGGCCGACAACGCGTAGAGCACGATATTGGTGTCGACGAAGGCGTCAGCGACGGGCATTGGCCTCGTCCCGGTCGAACTTGAAATCTCCAGACAACGCACCGCGCAGCTTGCGCAGTTCTGTCAAGGCCTGTTCGCGGCGCTCGTCACTTGCGACGTAGTCGCGCAACCAGCGCCGGAACTGCTCGTTCAAGGTCGAATGTTCAGCACTGGCGCGCGCGCGCGCCGCCTCGATCAGCTTCTCGTCGGCGCTCAAGGTCACGTTTTTCACAGTAGCGCCCCTCAACATCAAACTTGCGGACAGTGTACGCGATTCGTGTACACGAATTTTTGTATCCGCCGTGGGCGCAGCTTGGCGAATCCTGTGGAGTGCGTAGAATCGGGTGGAATGAATCTTGCTTGTGGGCCACTTGGAGGGCCGATTCTGCATGATGAAGGCCGGTCTCCAACTTGGTCTGTCGCAGAGCCTGAAGCTGACGCCGCAACTGACGCAGGCGATCAAGTTGCTGGCGATGTCGACGCTCGAACTCGAGCTTGAAGTCACCCATCTGCTGGAGGCCAACCCGCTGCTCGAGCGCGAGGAAGACCTTGCTCCGGATGAGTTCGACGAGGCCGCGACACCGGCCGACGACCGCGAAACCGCTGCGAGCGATGACATCGACGACCGGCTGGATCTGGAAGGCTTTGAGGAAATGAGTGACTGGACCGAGGTGTCCGGCAGCCGTGCGGACAGCGACTACGGCGAACACGAACGCGACATCTCGACCCCTGATCTACGCGCCGAACTCGCCTGGCAAATGGCGTTGCGGCCGCTCACGCCCCGTGATCAGGCGATTGCCGCAGCACTGATCGACGCGGTCAACGACGACGGCTACCTGCGCGAAGACGACGCCGGTATCGCCGCGGCTTTGGCGCCACATTGGTCGGTATCGGCACAGGACATCGGCATCGTGCTGACGCTGCTGCAGCAATGCGATCCGCCCGGTGTCGCTGCACGCAACCTGGGCGAATGTCTGCTGCTGCAACTTCGCCAGCAGCCAGCCTGCAAACTGCGCGATCTGGCGCTGCGCATCGCCGAAACCCAACTGGAGCAGTTGGCGAAAACCGATCCGGCAAATTTGGCGCGCAAGCTCGATGCGACGCGCAGCGAGTTCGAGCAGGCATTGGCATTGATCCGCACCCTCAACCCGCGCCCCGGCGAACGCCCTGACGACAGCGACGGCGATGCCGTGGTGCCCGACCTGATCGCACGGAAACACAATGGCCGCTGGCGCGTGCAGCTCAATCCGGCGTCCATGCCAGCAGTCGGCGTGAACCGCCACTACGAACGCATGGCAGCGGAATCCAGGGGCGAGACCGGCAGCTATCTGCGTGGCCGTCTGCAGGAAGCACGCTGGTTGCTGAAAAGCCTGGCGCAGCGTGGCGAGACGCTGATGAAAGTCGGCAATTGCGTGGTGCGCGAACAGGGTGCGTTTCTCGACTACGGCCCCGAAGCCCTGCGCCCACTCACGCTACGTGCGATTGCCGAGGAAGTCGGCCTGCACGAGTCGACGATTTCCCGCGCCACGACACGCAAATACATGGCAACACCACGCGGCGTTTTCGAGTTGAAACGATTCTTCTCAAGCGGGGTCTCAACGAGCGAAGGCGGCGAAGCCTCGGCCACCGCCATCCAGGCCATGATCCGCAAGCTCGTCGACGCCGAACACAAGGCCAAACCGTTGAGCGATCAGACACTTACAGATTCCTTGCGGCAAGCGGGAATCCAGGTTGCGCGACGCACGGTCGCGAAGTACCGTGAGGCCATGCACATCCCGTCGTCCAGCGACCGTCTGCGGAAGGCCTGAATCCAAGATGCCAACCACTTTCATCGGTCGATTGCGTCCCCACTCTTCCTTTACCGTTGCGGCGAACGTGCTGTCGCGATGGTCTTTCCGGGCGCGTAGCGCGCCTCAACTGTGTTGGAGGTAGATCATGCAACTTGAGATCTCAGGTGATGGCGTTGAAGTGACACAAGCCTTGCGCGAATACGCGACAGAAAAATTGCAACGCATCGAGCGCCACTTCGACCACGTGACCAATGTCCACGTCGTGCTCGGCCTGGAAAAATTGGGCCACAAGGCTGAAGCCACGATCAACTCGACCCAGAAGCAGATCCACGCCCAGGCCGAAGCCAGCGACATGTATGCGGCCATCGACCTGCTCAGCGACAAACTTGATGCCCAGATCCGCAAGCACAAGGAAAAAATGACCGACCATCATCGCGCCGAAGCGCAAATGCTGAAGACCGGCACCTGAGCAACTTCATGTTGAACCCCGCATCGCCGACCGCACGCTGCTGCG
>JAYUXS010000333.1:0-3539 GCA_043752845.1 Lysobacterales bacterium
CGGCCGAAGGTCGTACTCAGGGCAAGGCGCTGGTGGCACGTTTTGAAGGTGTGGATGATCGCGACCAGGCCGCACGCTGGGTCGGTGCCGAGATCCGGATCGACCGAACGCAGTTGCCGCCGCCGAAAAAGGGCGAGGTTTACTGGGTCGACCTGGAAGGTCTCAATGTTCGGACCGTTGATGGACAATTGCTCGGCACCGTTGACCATCTGTTCTCGACTCCGGCCAATGATGTGATGGTGGTCAAGGGCGAACGCGAACGACTCATCCCGTATGTGATGGAGACGTTCGTGAAGTCGGTGCGGCTGGCAGGAGTGCGCTCGGCGGGAGATGGTCCCGAAGACGGCGAAATCGTCGTCGACTGGGATCCGGAGTTCTAGGCGATGCGCTTCGATGTGCTGAGCCTGTTTCCGGAGTTCGTTCGCAACACCGTCAATCTCGGTGTCGTGGGACGTGCGATGGATCGCGGTTTGCTGGAAGTGCATGGCTGGAACCCGCGCGATTTTGCGGATGGCGTGCATCGTGCGGTCGATGATCGACCCTGCGGTGGTGGCCCCGGCATGGTGATGCTGATCGAACCGTTGCGACGCTGTCTCGCGGCGGCGCGCGCAGCGGATCAGCGCAACGCGAATGTGATTTACCTCAGTCCGCAGGGAACGCGGCTGACGCAAGGCAAAGTCGAATCCTTGGCGCGCAGCGAGCGAGTGATCCTGCTCTGCGGTCGCTACGAGGGCATCGACGAACGCTTTCTCGCCGCTGAAGTGGACGAAGAAGTGTCGATCGGCGATTATGTGCTGTCTGGCGGTGAGTTGGCCGCAAGCGTACTGATCGACGCGGTCGGCAGATTGCAGGAAGGCGCGCTCGGTGACGCGACTTCAGCACAGGAAGACTCTTTCTCCGATGGATTGCTCGACTGTCCGCATTACACGCGCCCGGTGCGCGACGGCGAACAGGAAGTGCCCGCGGTGCTGCTGTCCGGCAATCACGCGCTGATCAAGCGCTGGCGGCTGAAGCAGGCACTCGGCAGAACATGGTTGCGACGCCCCGATCTGCTGGCGCGACGCAATTTGGACAAGGCAGCGAGGATGCTGCTTGATGAGTTTCGGCAGGAGTATTTCGCCGATGATGGCCAAGGCCGTTCAGGAAGAACGGGCAGCCGAAACTGAGCAACTGATCCCTGACGGGGTCTCTACAAGGTGATCTCATGAACTTGCTGCAGCAATTTGAACAGTCGCAAATCACGCGCACGTTGCCGGCTTTCAGCCCGGGCGACAGCGTCGTCGTCAACGTCAAGGTCAAGGAAGGCAATCGCGAACGCGTCCAGGCCTACGAAGGCGTCGTGATCGCGATCGCCAATGCCGGTCTGAATTCCTCGTTCACGGTGCGCAAGATTTCGCACGGTACCGGTGTCGAGCGCGTGTTCCAGACGCATAGTCCGATCATCGACTCGGTGCAGGTCAAGCGTCGTGGTGCCGTGCGCCGCGCCAAGCTCTACTACCTGCGCGATCTCGAAGGCAAGGCAGCGCGCATCCGCGAAGATCTCAAGCAGAGCATCTCTGGCTGATCGTTTCCGCGAAGCACAAAAAAAGCCGCGCATTGCGCGGTTTTTTTGTTTGCGGCTCGCGGTAAATCGTCAGACCGTGTCCCAGCCCGACTTCGGCTTGAAGCGTTCACCGTGCTTCGTCCTCAGCGTTTCAAGGCGCGATTTCAGGACGCCGGCACCGATGTCGCGAACGTACTGGATCGGGCCACCGCGGAACGGCGCGAAGCCGGTGCCGAAGATGATGCCGGCATCGAGCTGTTCGGCGTCGTCGACGACCCGGTCATGCAGGCAGGCGACTGCTTCGTTCAGGAAGGCGAGGATCATGCGGTCCTCGATGTCGGCTGGTGCTTGATACCCCGCGGGCACCTCGGGTTTCTGGGCGCGCCCGTCTTTCCAGACATAGAAGCCTTCGCCATCCTTCTTGCCGCGCTTGCCGGCGGCGATCATCGATTGCAGTTTTTCCGGAATCGAAATTCCGAGGAATGGACACAACACCTTGGCAACGCCGGTCGCGACATCTAGACCAACGGTGTCCATCAATTCGATCGGACCCATCGGCATGCCGAATTTCTTCGCAGCGCGATCGATCACCGGTCCGGGCACACCTTCGGCGTAAAGCGTCGCGGCTTCGAGCATGTACGGGAAGAGGACGCGATTGACCAGGAATCCCGGCGTCGTCGCCACCGGTATCGGCAGTTTGTCGATGGCCTTGGCGAAGGCCGCAACGCGCGACGCGACGCTGGCATCGAGACCATCGTGCCGAACGATTTCGACGAGCGGCATCATCGCCACCGGATTGAAATAATGCAGCCCGACGAATTGCTGCGGCCGAACCAGGCCGACGCGCAATTCCGTGAGCGGAATACTCGAAGTATTGGTCGCGAGGATTGCGTCGGGCTTCATGCGCGATTCGAGATTGGCGTACAGGGCACGCTTCGCTTCGAGATTTTCGAAGATCGCTTCGATCACCAGATCGGCCTCTGGCACTTTGGCGGATTCGACGTCTGCGCTCAGACGTGCCCGCACCGGCGCGATGCGATCTTCGGTCTTGAGCTTCTTGGCGAACATCTCTTCGGCGCGCTTCAACGCCGGTTCGATGAACTTGAGTTCCCGATCCTGCAAGCTGACGTTGAATCCTTGCAGCGCGCACCAGGCGGCGATGTCGCCCCCCATCACGCCGGCACCGATCACATGCACGTGGCGGATGCCGTGATCCTGTCCGGCACCGAGGCCCTTCAGCATTTCCTGCAGGAAATAGACGCGAACGAGATTGCGTGCGGCGGGTGTCGCGGCGAGTTTTTCCACCGAACGGGGTTCCGCGGCCAGTCCTGCCGCGACACTGCCGCCAAAGCGCTTCCAGAATTCAATGATCGCGAACGAGGCCGGGTAGTGCTTGGGATCAGCCTTGCGCAGTACCTGCTTGCGCAGCATCGGCGCCAGGATTTGCCGCGTCAGCCAGATGTTGCTGACCCACGCCCTGAAGCGCTGTGCGACGGGACGTGTCACCCCGCGCAGAGCGAGCTGCTTGGCCTTGGCCAGCAATTCGTCTGGCGCGCAGACGCCATCGATGAGCCCGATCGCGCGTGCATTGCTCGCGCTCAGCGCGCGTCCGGTCAGCATCATATCCAGCGCTGCCGGCGCGCCGACCAGATGCGGCAGGCGCGCGGTGCCGCCCCAGCCCGGTTGAATACCAAGTTTCACTTCCGGCAAGCCGAGGCGTGTTTTCGGATCGTTGCTGGCGACGCGGTAGCGGCAAGCGAGCGCGATCTCGAGCCCACCGCCCATGCAATGACCGTGGATGGCCGCGACCGTCGGCATGCGCAAGGCCGCGAGTTTTGCGAACACGCGATGCCCGCGCTTGATCGCATCGATGGTTTCGCCGCGTTCGGCAAAGGCCCGGAATTCGCGGATATCGGCCCCGGCGATGAAGCCGGCGCTCTTGGCCGAGCGCAGGATCACGGCTTTCGGTGGGTCCAGTTGCATGCGTTCGATCAGG
>JAYUXS010000334.1:0-3533 GCA_043752845.1 Lysobacterales bacterium
CGAGCCTTCGAGGGCGAGCTGGATCGGGCGTTTGCCGGTGATTTTTTCCCACACCGGCAGTTGCACGTCGAACAGCACGCGCGACGACCCAACGATGACGGTCGCATCGCCTTCGCCGCGGCCGATGCGTTCGCGCTGCTCGGCCCAAGCGCCGTCGCTGTTGCGGTAGATCGGCGTCGCACCGAATGCGCGCCATTGCCACTCCCAGGCGCCGAGCATCAGTATCGTCATGGTCGCGGCAGCAATCAGGATGGCGCCCCAGGGACGCACGGGCACATCGCGTTCCGGCACCGGTTGGGCAACGCCGGGACGATCGGATGCAGTCAGGCGCAGGCCGGGGCGGTCGAATTTCTCAGTCGTGGGTCGCTCGGTCATGGCTCGCCTCAGAACTGGAAATAGATGAAGGCGCTGCCGGTGCCCTGCGCAGCGATGATGGCGAACAGCATCAGCGACCACACGACGGCAATCACGGCGGCGGGCACGCGCGCGAGGAAGCCTTCCAGCGTCGTGTCGCGCAGGCACCAATGGGTGAACACGATGCCGGCGATGATCAGGCTGACGAAACTCAGATGCACGACCGGCAAAATCGGCGCGGCGTCGGCATGCAGACCGAACATGCTGCCGAGAATCGTTGCCGCCTCGCTGAAACTGTCGGCGCGGAAGAACACCCAGGTGATGTTGATCAGGGTGTAGGTCAGCAGCCCGAATACAAACAACATCGCGCGGCCAGGTCGATAGTCGCTGAAGCGCCCGCGCAGCACCCGCTCGCCGGCAAGATACAGCCCATGCAAGCCGCCCCAGGCCACGAAGGTCCAGCTCGCGCCATGCCACAGGCCGCCGAGCAGCATGGTCAGCATCAGCGCCAGATAGGTGCGTGCCGGACCATGCTGGTTGCCACCAAGCGGAATGTAGAGGTAGTCGCGGAGCCAGCTCGACAGGGTGATGTGCCAGCGTCGCCAGAAGTCGGAAAAACCGACTGCGGCATAGGGAAAGCGGAAGTTGTCCGGCATCGCGAAGCCGAGGCACAGCGCGGCGCCGATCGCTGTCGTCGAATAGCCGGCGAAGTCGCAGAAAATCTGGCCGCTGAAGGCGAGTGTGCCGATCCACGCGTCGAGTATGCCCGGCACCTTGTTGCCGTCGTAGATCATTTCCGCCGCCGGCGCGAGAAACGCATCGGCGAGCACGATCTTCTGGAACAAGCCGAGGGTCATCAGTGCGAGACCGAAACGCAGCATGTCGCCGCTGGCACGCCGCGGTTCCGCGAACTGCGGCACCAGCTCGGTCGGACGCATGATCGGCCCGGCGACGAGGTGCGGGAAGAAGGTGACGAACAGCGCGTAGTCTAAAAAGTTGCGCGCCGGCGCGGCCCGGCGCAGGTACACGTCGAGCGTGTAGGACAGCGTCGCGAACGTGTAGAACGAGATGCCGACCGGTAGCACGATGTCGAACGCTGGCGCCTGATAGTCGACGCCGATGCTTTGCATCAGCAGTGTGAAGTTCTCGAGCAGGAAGGTGCCGTACTTGAAGTAGGCGAGCATGCCGAGGTTGACCACGACCGACAGCAGCATCCAAACCTTGCGTGCCGCCGGTGCCTGCGCTTCAACAAGTTTTTTCGCAGCCCACCAGTCGACGACGGTGGACACCCAGAGCAGGATGATGAACGGCGGATTCCACGCCGCATAAAACACGTAGCTCGCAAGCAGCAGGTTGATCTTTTTCGTCGTCCACTTCAGCGGCAAGGCGTGCATGGCAAGCACAAGCGCGAAGAACACGATGAACGTGAGCGAGTTGAAGACCATCCCTTATCCCCAAGCCTGCGCGCCGGTCAGCGCACCCCGCTGGAAGGTAGCGCAGTTGCGAGCGTCTTCGGGTCAGGTGCTCGCGCCGTCGCGGTTGTTCACTTGATTTGCAGCGCGGAGTATTCTCGCGGCATGAATGCCGTGCTTCGTCCCGCGACTTATCAAGACATCTTGCGATTGCCCGAGCACGTCACGGGCGAAATTCTCGCTGGAGAATTGCACACCCAGCCGCGTCCGAGTTCGCGCCATGCGCGCGTGGAGACAGGTATCGCGCGTGAAGTGTCAGGCCCGTTCGATAAAGGGCACGGGGGGCCCGGTGGATGGCTGATCTTGGCTGAGCCGGAACTGCATCTCGGCCCACACGTGCTGGTACCTGATCTTGCCGGCTGGCGCCGTGAGCGTCTGCCCGTAACACCAGACGGCCCGATCGAAATCGTGCCCGACTGGGTCTGTGAAATCCTGTCGCCGAGCACCGCCGTCAAGGATCGCAAACTCAAGTTGCCGATCTATGCGGCCCTCGGCGTTGGCCATGCCTGGCTGGTCGACCCGCAGTCCAAGACCGTCGAGATTTTCCGCAACGATGGCCAGCACTGGGTGTGGCTCGCCACCTATGCCGATCAGGACGAGATGCGCGCCGAACCCTTCGACGCCGTGCCGCTGCAGCTTGCGTCCCTGTGGGACTGGTAGTTCAGTGCTCGACTGTTTCAGAGTTCGACGATGGTCTTGAACCCGCCAAAGAACATGCGCTTGCCATCGAAAGGCATCGACTTCGGGTCCATCATCGCCGCGAGGCGCGGGTCGGCCATCACCAGCTTGTTGATGCGGTCGCGGTCCTTGCGCGATTTGTAGACGATCCACGAGAACACCACGACTTCGTCCGGCTTCAGTTTCACCGCCTGCGGGAACGAGGTGAGCTTGCCGAGCTTGACGTCGTCGGCGACGCATTCGATGTATTCAAGTGCGCCGTGTTCGCGCCAGACTTTGCCGGCCTTTTGCGCCATGCGTCGATAGGCCGCGAGGTTGGCACTCGGTACCGGCAACACGAAACCATCAACATATCGGGCCATGGGATGCTCCAGGTTCAGCGGTGGGAAAGACCCGAGCGCGGTTGTTTGCGCACCGGGCGGATGGGACGGATTTCAATGCAACCGACACTGACCGGCAGAATCTTCGCGGCTGCGGCGATGACTTGTGTCAGCCACTCTAGGCCTGCGGGAACGCGCTGATGTCCATGTAGAACGGCTCCCAGGCGTGGCCGTCGAGATCGGTGAAGGGACGCGTGTACATGAAGCCAAGATCCTCGGTCGCACGGAACGCCTTGCCGCCGTTCGCGAGCACAGCGTCGACGAGGCGATCGACTTCCGCGCGACTACCAAGCGACAGCGCGACCAGAACCTGCGTCTGCTTGAATGCATCAGCCAATGGCAGTGACGTGAACGTACGGAATTTCTCGTGCGTCAGCAGCATCGCGCACATGTTCTCGCCGAGAATCAGGCAGGTCGCGGTCTCATCGGAGAATTGCGGGTTGAATTCGAATCCGAGCGCGCCGAAAAACGCGATCGACTTCTGCAGATCCTTGACCGGCAGGTTGATGTAGACACCGCCGACGGTGGTGGGTTTGTTCGTGGTCATGGGCATGCTCCAGGGGGACGATATCGAAGTTGTACTTCGCGATGCGGTCGATCAGTTGGGTTAGACATCGCCGCCCATGCCGATCTCGCGGAAGGCATCGAT
>JAYUXS010000335.1:0-8181 GCA_043752845.1 Lysobacterales bacterium
CACCGAGCGTGAACCGGACATCGTCTCGGCCAGCACCACGCCCTGCCCCTGCGCACCTTCGACGAGCTTGATCACATGCGGCGGCTTGCCGAGCATCGCCAGCAGATCGGTGGTGTCGTCCGGGTTGTCGCCAAACACCGTACTCGGCAGACCGAGATCCTGCTGCGCCAGCAACTGCAGGCAGCGCAGCTTGTCGCGCGCGCGCAGCACTGCATCGGACTTGTTCGGGGTGAACACGTCCATCATTTCGAATTGCCGCAGTACGGCGGTGCCGTAGCGCGTGATCGACGCGCCGATGCGCGGAATCACCGCGTCGAACCCCGGCAGGTCCTTGCCCTTGTAGTGCATGCCAAAGCGACCGGCATCAATGCGCATGTAGCAGCGAAGTGGATCGAGCACGCGCACCGTGTGGTGGCGTTCGCGCGCAGCTTCGACCAGACGATGCGTCGAATACAGACGGCTGTTGCGCGAGAGGATGGCGATCTTCATGCGGTGGCGTCCTGCTTGTGCGTGCGGATTCTGGGTTTGTCGCCGAGCACGTATGAACGCATCGGATCGACGACGATGCGCCCGGCCATCGCGGTCCGACCGAGCAGCATCGGGAACAGCATGCCATGACGATTGGTCAGATTGGTTTCCATCGGGAACACCTCGTCAGCGATGCGCACGTGGGTGCGGATGAACGGACGCAAGGCCTGCGAACCGCCGGAATCGGTCACCTTGCGGCGATCGGACAGCGGCGCCTCGAACCAGCGCGCCAGTCGCCCCGAGCGCGTCGAGGGATCGAGCGCGAAGCGCACCCAGGTCACACCGTCACGCTCGAATTCCTCGATCGCCTCGACATGCAGGCTGGACGACCGCGCGCCAGTATCGAGTTTCGCCTTGATCGCGCGCACGCCGAAGTCAGGCAGGGCCAGCCATTCGCGCCAACCCAGCACGCGCGCTCCAGCATTCGGATCAGGTTCGGACACGGCGCTCTCGTTGGCCCACTGGAGCGGGTGAAGGGAATCGAACCCTCGTCAGTAGCTTGGGAAGCTACAGCTCTACCATTGAGCTACACCCGCATTGCGCAGAGATTATCGTGACATCGCGCGCCGTGGCGCAACGACTTGGCGATTTCGCGCCACTGCCGCAGAATCCATGGCATGCACATCTCCGTCGCTCGTCTCGCGCAATCCTGTTGCTCGCTGCTGTTTCTGGTTTCCCTGTGCGCTGCGCCGATCCTCGCACATGCGGCGGAATGGGCGCCGATCGTGAGTCCGCAGGGGCAATTGTTTCCGTCGCTGATTCTCGCTACCGCCAACCTGCCGCAGCCGGCGACCAAGTCGGCACGCGTGCTCGGCGACGCGAACGGCTTGGTCGGTGCACGCGTACGCGCCGAATATGCCGGGCAGCGCGCACGCTTGACGGTACGCCTGCCCGGTTGGCTGCGCCCGTCGACGATCGATGTCCGCCTGCCGGTCGCCGACAAGCGCTATTCGCTTTTTCCAACGATGGAGTGGGAGTTCGCGCTGCTGCGCGCCTACACCGATGCGGCGCCGGAAACCGTCAGTTTCGAACTGCAGCTTGATGACGCAACACCCGAGCGCCGCGTCGAGCGCGTGCGCCTGCGCTCGATCAACGAGGCGCCGTATTTCATTGTCGATGCGAAACAGCCGACCGATCTCGCCTGGGTGTTCGCCGCCTATGTCGACGAGGACCACCCGATGGTGCGGCGCATTCTTTCCGATGCGCTGAAGACCAAGGTGGTCAAACGTTTCGACGGCTACCAGACGCGCGACACGCGCCAGGTGATGAATCAGGTGTACGCCTTGTGGCGCGCGCTGCAAGACCGCGGCATCCGCTACAGCTCGATCACGCGCACCGGCAATGGCAAGACCGGCGTGTTGTCGCAGCATGTGCGCTTCATCGACGAGAGCTTCGGCAATGCCGAGGCGAACTGCGTCGACGGTGCCGTGCTGTTCGCGTCGCTGCTGCGTAAGATCGACCTCAACCCGGCCTTGGTGATGGTGCCCGGGCACATGTTCGTGGCCTTCGAACTGAAACCCGGCGGCGAACGCAGTTACCTGGAAACCACATTGATCGACGACGTGCTGCCGAGCGCCGGCGACGAAGGTGATGACGCCTCTTTCGCGAGTTTTGTGCGCGCCAGCGAACGCGGCCACGCCCAGCACCAGAAAGCCCGCACGCGCTTCGGCGACCGCAGCCAACCCGAGTACCAGATCATCGACATCACCGCCGCACGCGATCTGGGCGTAGTGCCGATCGGCGCGCGGCGCTGATCAGCGCACCCCTCGCTCGACTTCCGTCAACGCCACCTTGTCGCGCAGATAGGCGGGCAGTGCGAATTCGGGGGCGACGCCGAGACCGCGTTGCCAGCGTGACACCGCGAGTTCGGCGATGCGCGCGGCGCGCGGATAGCGCTCGCCGTCAGCGAATTCGGGATTGCCGATGCGCGGCGCGAAGCGATCGCGGTAGGCAATCCAGCCGGTACCGATGACGCCCCAGCGTTCGGCACGCGCGAGCGGCACCGTCGCGGCCGGACCCACGGCTTCGTCACCGAGCAGTTGCACGCCGTGCAGCGCATCAAAGCGGAAGCAGCCGGCGTAGACCTCGCCCATGCGCGCGTCGATGGTCGCAAGCACGGTCAGGGTCGGATCGATGTCGATCACTTCGATTGCCAACGCCGCGAGCGAAGAGATCGGCAGCACCGGCACATCGATGCCCAGTGCGATGCCTTGCGCCACCGAAATCCCGAGGCGTACGCCGGTAAACGCGCCGGGACCACGACCCACGGCGATCGCGCCGATCATCGACTTGCGGATGCCGGCTTCGGCCAGCACTTCGTCGATCATCGGCAACACCCGTTGTGCCTGGCGCTTCGGCGCGACTTCAAAACGTTCGTAGCATTCGGCGGCACGCAGCAGGGCCACGGACACCGCTTCGGTGGACGTTTCAAGCGACAACAACCAGGAACTCATGACAGCTGCTCCGAAGCATGGGGAAGCGGAGGAATCGCGGGGGCGCCGAAGGCATACCAGTCAATGCGGCGGGTGAGATACATGGTCGCCGCAACCAGCGCAAGCACGAGGCCACTGCCCGCAAGCAAGGCGAAGTCTTCGGCACCAACCAGCACGTACAGGGTCGCGTACAGGATCGCGAGCCAGACGCCGATCAACAGGCCATGACGCGGTTTGCGCAGCACCGCCGTGGCGTAACCGGCGATCATCAGGATCATCACGGCCGAAGCGATCGTGTAGGCCCAGGCGAAGCGCAGATGCTCGGAGGTCGCGAGCAAGACCAGAAAGAAGCTGGCGAGCGCGGTGCCGACCAACAGATATTGGACCGGATGAAGTCGCAACGCGGTCAATGTCTCGAACAGGAAAAACACGCCGAAACTCAGGGCGATGACCAGCAATCCGTACTTCAAGGTGCGTTCGTTGCGCTGGTAGACATCGCCCGGCTGATAGAGCGCGACACCGAAGGCCTCAGTGCGCAGATTGCTGCCATCGAGCGCTTCCGCGTAAAACACCGCCGGCAGATTGCGATTGAATTCGAGCACCTGCCAGGACGCAGCGGCGGTGCCAGCGGTCACGGCAGAACGTGTCGGCGAGAACGCACCGGAATAGCTCGGATCTGGCCACGGCGCAGCAAGCGCCGCGCGATATTCGCGGGCCAGTGGCAGCCAGTCGAAGCGACCGGAACCACCGAGGGACAGTTTGACCTCACCCGACAACGGGCCATCTTCAACATCGAGTTCGAACGCGGCCAGTCTGAACATCGGCATGCCGCCGAGACCGATGCCGAGCGACTCGATGCGGCCGAAATCGTGATTCGCCACCGTGCCGCGAATGCGGCGCAAGCCGCGCGGATCACTGACCATCAACACCAGTTCGGCCAAAGCCCATTGCGGCGTGCCGTTCATCTCGCCGAAGCCCCGACGCGGTTGGGCAAACTGTGTCGCCAGATCGACCTCGGCCTGATACACCGGCAACTCGAAGATGCCGCGCTGGCGACGCTCGATCGTGAGCTGCGCGTTCGCATCGACGCGATCCGGCACCTGATACACCCAGTAGCGCCGCACCAGCGAGCTTTGATCTGCCTGTAGTTCGATACGGTCGACCGGCACCCGCAACAACGGCGCGCCGACCAACTGCGCACCACCAAAACTGGTCGCCAGAGCCTGTTCGGCTTCCGACCGCCGCCCCTCGCGTTCGCGTCGCAGCCCTTCCAGCATCGACAGTGGGATCGCCATCAGCAAAGCCAGAACACCGACGCCGAGCAATTTGAGCGTGGCCGAACGATGGAAGAGGGGACGGTATACGGACATGGGGTATTCCTCGCGACAGTGGGGACCAGCAGATCGCGCAGCGGTGTCCGCGATCGGGCGAAATGTGGCGCGCAGCGCGTCGACCGGGCGCGGACGCGGGCAATACATCGGCGGTCATGCCGGAAGCGTCGGCGTCAGGCGAATGAATGGCGCATAATCGATAGCGAGACGCTATGGCGAATGGGCGATGAATCTGCGTGACCTGCGTTATCTCGTGGCCCTGGCCGACCTGCGTCATTTCGGACGTGCGGCCGAAGCCTGTTTCGTCAGCCAGCCGACACTGTCAACGCAGCTGAAAAAGCTCGAGGAGGAGCTCGACATCGCGCTGGTCGAACGCACCTCGCGCCATGTGATGCTGACCGACATCGGCCGCGAAATCGCCGATCGCGCGCGCACGGTGTTGCGCGAAGCGGACGAGATCAAGGCGTTGGCCAAGCGCACGCGCGATCCGGAAGCGGGCATGGTGCGCCTCGGCGTGTTCCCGACACTTGGCCCGTACCTGTTGCCGCATGTAGTGCCCAACGTGCGCAGCAAATTCCCGAATCTGACCCTGTTGCTGACCGAAGAAAAAACCGAAAGCCTGTTGCGGCAGTTGCGCGACGGCCGACTCGATGCGGCGATCATGGCGGCGCCAATCGACGATCCGCAGCTGGCGCATCTCGATCTGTTCTCCGAAGACTTTGTCCTGGCAATGCCGAAGTCGCACCCGCTCGCGAAGCGCAAACGCATTGCCGTAGCCGATCTCGTCGACGAAGAATTGTTGCTGCTCGAAGACGGCCATTGTCTGCGTGACCATGCACTCGACGTCTGCCAGCTTGCCGGTGCCATCGAAACCCGCAGCTTTCGTGCGACCAGTCTGGAAACCCTTCGGCAGATGGTTGCCGGCGGCGTCGGTATCACCTTGTTGCCGGCGCTCGCAGTGGCACCGCCGGTCGCGACCAGCGACAACGTGCAGATCGTGCGCTTCAGCGGCGAACCGCCACACCGGCAGGTCGCGTTATTCTGGCGTCGCAGTTCCGCACTCGGTCCGTTCCTGGAACGCCTCGGACGTGAACTCGCTGCCGTTCCCAAAGCCGCCCTCAACGCCCGCGCCAGCAGTTGATCAGCTCGCGTGATTTGCACTTCCTGGTGCCCGTCAGCGCCGACCCTGTTCATCGCTCTGGAGTTCGCCCATGTCCGCACGTCCCACCCTGATCATCGGCAATCGCAATTATTCGTCGTGGTCGCTGCGACCTTGGTTGTTCATGCGCCATGGCGGCATTGATTTCGTCACCGAGATGGTGCCGATGCTGACCGAACAGTTCGCATCGCGTGTCGGCGCACTGTCGCCCACACAGAAGGTGCCGCTGTTGCTCGACGGCGCGATCAAGGTTTGGGACTCGCTCGCGATCTGCGAATACGTGCGTGAGCACTACAAGGTGGCCGACGCGTGGCCGCGCGAGCCCGAAGCGCGGGCAACGGCGCGCAGCGTGGTCGCCGAGATGCACTCGGGGTTCGCCGCCCTGCGCACAGCGATGCCGATGAACATACGGCGCACGCCGCAGACACTGCCTGCGATCGGCGCCGATGTCGCCCAAGACATCGCCCGCATCATCGCGCTGTGGCAGGACTGTCGCGCACGCTTCGGCAGCGGAGGTGATGCCCTGTTCGGACGCTTCGGCATCGCCGACGCCTTCTTTGCACCGGTGGCGATGCGTTTCCACAGCTACGCGGTCGCGCTCGAAGGCTCAGCACAAGCCTATGCCGACTACCTGCGCCACCTGCCGGCGATGCGCGAATGGTGCGACGCCGCCACCGCCGAAGCGGAACGCATCGACAAGTACGAAACGCTCGCCATCCATGCGTAGTCGCGTCACCCATTGGATTGGTCTCGCCGGGGTCGTCCCGAGCGAAAACGCGCGCGCGCGGCGCTGGGGGCATCGATTCGAATGGATGCTGATCTCACTCGCGCTGTGGCTGCCGATCCAGTGGTCGCTGGAAGCGAATGGTGACTTCTCGTCGTCATTTACCCACGGTGTCGGCTGGTTGGCATGGTCGCTATTCGTCTTTGAAGCCTTGGTCGTCGGCGCCTTTGTCGATAACCGAAGGCGCTATTTCCGGCAGAACTGGCTGAATCTCCTGGTGATCGTGGTGGGTTTTCCCCTGATCTGGTCGCATGGCGACTGGGCGGGCGCAGCGCGTGCTGCGCGCTTGCTGGTGATGTTGCCGCTGCTGGTGAAGTCCGGCGAGATGATCAAGGAGATGTTGTCGCGCAATCGCCTCGGTCCGATCCTCGCCGCCATCGTCATGGTCACCACACTGGGTGGTGCGGTTATCGGCCACTTTGACCCGTCCTTCCGTCATCCAATGGATGGCATCTGGTGGGCCTGGGTCACCGTCACCACCGTCGGCTATGGCGACATCGTGCCGCAGACCGCCGTCGCGCGGGTGTTTGCGGTCGGGCTGATGTTGCTCGGCGTATCGATGATCGCGCTGCTCTCGGCCTCGCTGGTCACGCTGTTTCAGGAAGAGGAGGACCGCGAGGCCGCACACATCCGCAAGCTCATCTGGATGAAGCTGCAGCACATGGAAGAAGACGCCGGCAAACGCGCAGAACACAACGAGTTATTGCTGGCGCGCCTGACCGCCATCGAACTGTCGCTGCTCAAAGCCGTGGAACACCGTAGCGCGCTGGAAGCGAAAATCGAACGCTTGCTGGCGACACAGGACGCGCCAGACGCAAACGGCGACGCAGACGATCGCGACAACAACACGCGCTGATCACTACTTGCCCTGCGAGAATGTTGCCGCGGCACCGGTCCTGGTCGCCTGCCAGTGCTTACAGGAGTCACCCTCATGAAATCCCTCGACTTGCCCAGCATCGAACAGGCACTTCCCGGCCGCACCACGCCAATGCCGATCGAGAACGTCCATCACGTTCATGGCCGCCCAATCTCCGGCGAATTACCGGGGCTCGCGCGCATCCAGTTCGGCATGGGCTGCTTCTGGGGCGCCGAGCGCAAGTTCTGGACCATGGACGGCGTCCACACCACCGCCGTCGGTTATGCGGGCGGCGTCACGCCGAATCCGAGCTATCGCGAAGTGTGTTCTGGACAGACCGGCCACACCGAAGTCGTGCTGGTGGTGTTTGATCGCGCCCGCGTCAGTGTCGACGTCTTGTTGCGCGTGTTCTTTGAAAGTCATGACCCAACCCAGGGCATGCGCCAGGGCAATGACCGCGGCACCCAGTATCGATCGGCGATCTACACCGACAATGCGGACGATCTCGCGGCCGCACTGCGCGCCCGCGATGCCTATTCGGAGTTACTGCGTGCCGCCGGTTTTGCAGCGATCACCACTGAGATTCGCGAAGCCGTGCCGTTCTTCTACGCCGAAGACGAGCACCAACAATACCTCTCGAAAAATCCGCGCGGCTACTGCGGACTTGGCGGCACCGGGGTCAGCTGTTCGATCTGAGCCTGGTCATTCCCGCTTCGAAAACAGCAGGTACACCGCGCCGGCGACGAACAGGCCGATGAACCAGGCGTAGGCGTAAATCGTCTCGAAGACCGGCGGTACGTGGGTGACGAAGCCCGCAGCCTTTGCGAATCCGGGGATGTTCGGCAGCACGCCTGCGATCAGGGCGATGAAGGCGACCGGGTTGTAGCCGCCGCGATAGCTGTAACGTCCGCCTTCCTTGAACAGTTCCTCGCTGTCGAGTTCGGTGCGGCGGATCAAAAAGTAGTCGACGAGCATGATGCCCGCGATCGGACCGAGCAGGGCCGAGTAGCCGATCAGCCAGGTAAAAATGTAGGCGCCGGTCGTCTCCAGCAGCTTCCATGGAAACATCGCGATACCGATGCCGGCGGTGA
>JAYUXS010000336.1:0-8174 GCA_043752845.1 Lysobacterales bacterium
CGTCGTCCGCGTTGTTCGGTGGCGTGTTCAAGGTTCCGACGCACAGGCGACCGCCGGCGATCAGCACACGGTTTCCGAAGCTCGCGCTTGCCAGGGCGGCACCTGGTGTAAACGTCGCCGCCAAGGGCCAAGCAGCACCGTTGCGTTTGTACAGCGAGACACTGCCGGCGTTGCTGCGGGTATCGACATCGTCACCCGGCGTAACAACGGCGATGTTGTCGCCGGATATCGCCACATGGAACGCAAAGCGCAAATCTGTCGATGCCGCGGCAGGCGCCAGAGTTGCTTCCAGCGACCACACGTTGCCCACCAACCGGTACACCAAGGCGCGCCCGACATTTCTCACGGTCATATCCGAAGGATTGGAATTGCCGATGACGAGACGATCGGCATCGAGATCCACGGCGATCCACGGACCGAATTCGCCCTGAAACGCCGCCATGGTTTCGAAGGTGGAAGCCATCGACCACTGGCCGCCAGTCCAACGCAACTTGATGACCGTGCCGGCCGCGCCCGAGACGACGATCGCGATTGCCGGACCGATCTGAAAGTCGCGGGTTGTACATCGCCGGAACGCCCGGCATCGCCGTTGGCAAACGCTGCTGGAAGACCCACTCGCCATTGATCCGTCGATAGGAATGCAGCGTGCCGGCACGGCTTGCGCGTGAAAACCCGTCAAACGCAGCGACCGCAATCATGTGGTCGCCGACCACACCGATTGCTGATCCGAGATAGAAGTCAGCGCGCGACCGAATATCACCAGCGGACTGCGCAGGCAGATCGGACGTGGGATAAAAAATGGGCGCGCAGTCTAGCGCAAGCCCGACATTCGACCCTCCCGCGCTGGCGGCGGCCCGCAGCGCAGCGCGTATCGACTTGCCATCCGCGATCACAGCATGCACGCTCCGTGCATGGTCACGGCCCCCGGCGAATCCCACATCCTGATCGGCCTCGCCGTTGCACTCGGCACGGGGTTGCTGATCGGTATCGAGCGCGAGCAACGCAAGGGCGAAGATGCATCGCACATCGTCGCTGGCGTGCGTACTTTCGCGCTGATTTCGCTCACGGGTGCGGTATGTATGCTGCTCGGTACAGCGCTGACCGTGGTCGGTGCGGCTTTTGTCGCATTGGCAGCACTGCTCAGCTATCGCGCTTCGCGTGAAACCGACACTGGCCTGACCACCGAAGTCGCGATGTTCGTCGCCTTTCTGCTTGGTGTGCTGGCAATGAGCCAGCGCGAACTGGCCGCAGGCATTGGTGTCGGCGTCGCGCTGATCCTGGCATTGAAGTCGCGCCTGCATGCCTTCACGCGCGAGGTGCTGACGCCGCAGGAACTGCATGATGGACTGCTGCTGATCGCGTCGGCCCTGATCGTGTTGCCACTGTTGCCGGATCGCGCTGTCGATCCGTGGCAGGTGTTCAATCCGCACAAGTTGTGGCGACTGGTCGTGCTGGTGATGGCGATCAACGCGCTGGGCTATATCGCACAGCGTGCGCTGGGCACGCGCCTCGGTCTGCCGCTGTCGGGGTTCGCCGGCGGATTCGTTTCGGCGACCGCGACCATCGGCGCGATGGGCAGTCGCGCGAAACTTGCCCCAGAAACGCGTGCGGCCTGCGTCGCGGCGAGCACGCTCGCGAATGTCGCGACCATCATTCAACTCGCGCTCGTACTCGGCGCACTCGCACCGACGCTGCTGCGCGCACTGGCACTGCCGCTGATCGCCGCGGGCGGCGTCACCTTGCTGTTCGCGAGCTTTTCCGGCCTGGCTGCATGGCGCGACCAACAAGCGCAACCGAATGCATTGAAAGGCCGTCCATTTGAACCGAAGCAAGCTTTGCTGTTCGCAACGCTGGTCGCGGGCATCCTGTTGATGTCCGCGCTACTCGCTCAGTGGTTCGGGGATACCGGCGCGCTCACTGCCGCCGGTGTTGCGGGCTTCGCCGACGCCCATGCTGCGGCCGCCTCGGTGGCGCAGGTATTGGTCGCAGACCGCATCACGTTGGCGGTCGCGTCTTATGGCGTTTTGATCGGACTGGCCACGAACACGCTCAGCAAATCGGTGCTTGCGTTTGTCAGCGGCGGACGCAATTTCGGCCTGCACCTGCTGCCCGGACTCGTCGGCATGCTGCTCGCGTTCGCGGGCGCACTGTGGTTGTTGTGACGGCAGCCAGCGGCTACGCGCTCAACTACCCGCGACCATCATCTTTTCGAGCAGGATCGAGCCGATCAGGATCGAACTGCGGCGATCGACATCATTCCCGACGGCGACGATGCGTTCGAACATCTGGCGCAAGTGTCCGGCGATCGTCACTTCGTCGACCGGATAGGCGATGACGCCATTTTCCACCCAGAAGCCGGTCGCGCCGCGTGAGTAGTCGCCGGTGACGTTGTTCACGCCCTGGCCCATGAGTTCGGTGACCAGAAAGCCGGTGCCGAGTCGCTGCAGCATGTCGGCGAAATCGCCGGCATTTGCCGCGACCACGAGGTTATGCGTGCCACCCGCATTGGCGGTGCTGGCCAAACCCAGTTTGCGGGCCGAATACGAGCCGAGCACGTAGCGCGCGAGCACGCCGTCGCTGATCAACTCACGATCGATCGTCGCAACACCTTCGGCATCAAAGGCCGACGAACCGGGTGCGCGCTTCAGATGCGGCCGTTCGATGATGTTGAACCACTCCGGGAACAGGCGTGTGCCAACCGAGTCGAGCAGGAACGACGCGCGTCGATACAGCGCACCGCCGCTGACTGCGCCGACCAGATGCCCGACCAAGCTGCGCGCCACTTCCGGCGCGAATAACACGGCGCATTCCTGGGTTGCGATCTTGCGCGGCGACAGACGCGCCAACGTGCGTTCGCCGGCACGGATACCGACCGCTTCCGCGCTTTCCAGATCAGCCGCCACGCAGGCGCTGGTGTACCAGTAGTCGCGCTGCATGCCGCTTTCGTCTTCGCCAAGCAGTGCGCATGAGATCGAATGGCGTGTGCCGGTTTCGCGACCGATGAAGCCATGCGAGTTGGCGTACACGGCGATGCTCGAACCGGTCGAGACACTGGCACCATCGGAATTGCTCAGGCGCGGATCGAGCGCACGTCCCGCTGCTTCGGAGGCGATGCCGAGCTCGATTGCGCGTGCGGCATCCAATGCCCAGGGATGCCAGTGATCGAGTTCCGGAAAAAACGTCGCCATGCGCTCGGCGTCGGCGAGACCGGCGCAGCGGTCTTCCTCGGTGTAGCGCGCGATCGCGCAGGCCTGTTCGATGGTTGTGGTGATCGACTCCGGACGCACGTCCGCGGTACTCGCCGAGCCTTTGCGTCCATCCACATACACCGTAATGGCGACACCGCGATCGCGTGTGTGCTCAACGGTTTCCACTTCGCCCATGCGCACGTTGACATTCAGGCCGGCATCGAGGTTCAACGACACTTCCGCCTGCGTGGCGCCATTGGCTCGGCAGCGTGCGAGCACGTCGGTTGCGAGATTCGACAGCGCGCCGAGGCTGTGTTCGGGCGAGGCAAAGTTCGAGAGTTCAGCGCTCACGGGCTATCCTTGAGGAATTGAAGGGGATTCATCGTGATCGACGACGAAAAAATGGATTGGGACGCCTACTACGGCGGGCCGAGTCGCAGCATGGAAAAGCGCGCCGCACTCGACGTACTGGCGCTGGCCAAGGAACTGGTGGCGTTGCCGGAACGCGCGCTTGAACGCGTGCCGCTCAGCGACGCCCTGCGCGACCACGTGCTTGAGGCGCATCGCATCACCGCGAACATTGCGCACAAGCGCCAGGTGCAGTTTCTTGCGAAGCAGATGCGCAAGCGCGAAGACGAATTGCCGGCGATCCGTGCCGCGCTCGACGCGCCCAAGGTCGAACGCCGACGTGCCGCGTCGGCGCTGCATCACATCGAAGAATGGCGAGATCGCCTGCTGCATGAAGGCGATGACGCGATCAACGAATTGCTGGCTGCGCTGCCGAACGCTGATCGCCAGCAGCTGCGGCAACTTGTGCGCCAGGCGAAGCTCGAAGCCGAGAACAACAAACCCCCGGCCGCTGCCCGCGCCCTGTTCCGCGCGATCCAGGAATCTTACGGCGAGGCGATTGTGCCGCAGGAAATCGATGCGCCGCTGTCCGCCAAAGACGAAGACTGAGGCCGTCAAACCCGCGTCCCGCCCACAGTCAGCGCGTCGATCTTGAGCGTGGGCTGACCGACACCGACTGGCACACTTTGGCCATCCTTGCCGCAGACGCCGACGCCGCTGTCGAGTTTCAGGTCATTGCCGACCATCGAGATGCGCTGCATCACTTCCGGGCCGGAGCCGATCAGCGTTGCACCTTTGACCGGGCGCGTGATCTTGCCGTTTTCGATCAGGTAGGCCTCACTCGCGGTGAACACAAACTTGCCTGAGGTGATATCGACCTGACCGCCACCGAAATTCGGCGCATAGAGTCCGCGTTCGACTGAGGCGATGATCTCGGCTGGATCGGACTTGCCGGCAAGCATGTAGGTATTGGTCATGCGTGGCATCGGTAGCTGTGCGAAGCTTTCGCGGCGGCCGTTGCCGGTGGGCGCGACGCCCATCAGACCGGCGTTCAACTTGTCCTGGATATAGCCCTTGAGCACGCCATTTTCGATCAGCGTGGTGCATTGCGTGGGCGTGCCTTCGTCGTCGATGTTGAGCGAACCGCGGCGTCCGGGAAGCGTGCCGTCGTCGACCACGGTGACCAGCGGCGACGCAACCAGCTCGCCCATGCGACCCGCGTACGCCGACAAGCCCTTGCGATTGAAGTCGCCCTCAAGGCCATGCCCGACCGCTTCGTGCAGCAACACACCTGGCCAACCCGGACCAAGCACGACTGGCATTTCTCCGGCAGGCGCATCAACCGCTTCGAGATTCGCGAGCGCGGCGCGTACCGCTTCGCGCGCCTGCACGTGGGGGAAATCGCCGCTCAACAATTCGGCATAGCTGATGCGCCCGCCACCGCCAGCGCTGCCGGACTCGCGGCGACCGTTCTGTTCGACGATCACCTGCACATTGAAACGCACCAGCGGCCGCACGTCGGCAGCGAGCGTGCCATCGCTGTGCGCGACCAGCACGGTGTCGAGCACGGCGCTCAGGCTGACCACGACCTGCTGCACGCGCGCATCGAGCGAACGCGTGAACGCATCAATTTCACGCAACATCGAAACCTTGCGCTCGACCGGAACCGAGTCGATCGGATCGATCGGCGCGTAGAGATTGCGGCCCTCGACGCGTTTGAGACTGCGGTCGCTGCCGTTCTGGCCGGCCTGCGCGATTGCGCGCGCCGAGCCGGCGGCTTCGAGCAGGGCCGGCAACACGATCTCGTCGGAATAGGCGAAGCCGGTTTTCTCGCCGCTGATCGCGCGCACGCCGACGCCTTGCTCAATGTTGTGCGAGCCTTCCTTGACGATGCCGTCTTCCAGCACCCAGCTTTCGTGGCGCGAATGCTGGAAATACAGGTCGGCGGCGTCGATGCCCGGTGACATCAGCTTCGAAAAAACGCGACCGAGCTGGTCGGCGGAAAGCCCGCCCGGCTGCAACAATCGGGATTCGGCAAGGGCGAGCGCCTGCGACATGGTTGATCCTCCACGAAAATGAATGGCCAACATGGTGGCATGCGCCGGTGATTCAACCGTGGACGGCCCATGCGCGCCCCGGAAACGAGGATAATGCGCGACTTTTCCGCGGTGTGCGCCGATGAATTTTCGTGACCAGATCGAACGTCGCTGGAGCCAGCAGCAGTCGCAATTGTGCGTCGGGCTCGATCCCGACCTGAAACGCATCCCGGCGCATCTGCGCGCCGCGCCAGATGCCATCCTGCGATTCTGCAGCGCGATCGTCGATGCCACTGCGGATCTGGTCTGCGCCTTCAAACCGCAAATCGCCTACTTCCACGCGGCACGAGCCGAAGATCAGCTGGAACGATTGATCGCCCATATCCACGGCGCGCATCCGGGCATTCCGGTCATTCTCGATGCCAAGCGCGGCGATATCGGCGCCACCGCCGAGCAATACGCCGTCGAGGCGTTCACCCGCTACCAGGCCGACGCGCTGACGGTGAATCCGTACATGGGTTTCGACTCGATCGAGCCCTATCTCGCGTTTCCCGGTCGCGGCCTGATCGTGCTGTGCCGGACCAGCAATCCCGGCGGTTCGGACTTGCAAAATCTCGCGCTCGCGAATGGCCGCAAACTTTACGAACACGTCGCCGAACTGGTCGCCGGGCCATGGAATCGGCACGGTCAGAACGCGCTCGTCGTCGGCGCGACATTTCCGGACGAACTCGCATGCGTGCGCGCCCTCGTCGGTGACCTGCCGCTGCTGGTGCCCGGCATCGGCGCGCAAGGCGGTGACATCGACGCCACCGTGCGTGCCGGTCAAACCGTGAACGGCGGCCTGATGATCAACTCGTCACGCGCCATTCTGTACGTCAGCGACGGCGAGGATTTTGCGCAGGCAGCGCGCCGCGTAGCGGCCGAAACTCGGGAGGCGATCAATCGCGCCAAGCCATAAACTGCCAACGCAACCGGCACTCATTCGATCAGCGTCATGCCACCTGCTGCTGCGGCCAGTTTGTCGAACGTCAAAATCCGCGAGCAACCGGCTTCGACGCTGCAAAATGCGATCAGGCAGTCAGCGAAATCGGCCTTGCTTTCCCGATAACTGCGCACTGACTTCCAGACGAGGTCGGCACGCTCGGTGACGACTTCCTTGATGCGCAACAGTCGCTCCAGCACTGCCACGATGTCAGCGCGCTTGGTTTGGTAGCTGAACTCAAGTACCCAGACCAACTCCACCACGGTCACGATCGCCACGAATCCCGGCGCGTCGACACTGAGGTTTTCGATGATCCTGGTCGCCTTGGGCGACTGCTTCGCATCGTCCTGCGCGATGTAGCGCACCAGAACATTCGTATCCAGGCCGATCATTGAGGCTTCGCACCACGTGAACGGATCGCTGCGTTCATCGACTCGATGCTCACCGGCCGCGACGGTTTGGCGATCATGCCCTTGAGCGATTTGACCGATTCGGTCGCCGCAACGATCTCGAACCGTCCTTTGACGACCTCGATGAACTCCACCCGATCACCGGCATCGACGCCAAGCGTCGCGCGTACACCCGCGGGAATGGTGATCTGTCCCTTCGATGTGACGGTCGCGGTAGACATGCTGAACTCCTGTTGCCTTACACAAAAGTAAGGCAAATACGGCCAGTGCACAACCGGCGCCTACGCGACTTTCTACGCCACCGTCCGCAGCCGCGTCAGGATGCGGGCCGCGTCGCCCTTGAGTTTGGCCGGCGTGCGTTCGCCGAATTCAGCGAGATACGCGCCGATCGCATCGAACTCTCGCGCCCAGCCGGCTTCGTCGATGTGCAGCAATTGCTGGATGGCGTGATCGCCGAGTTTCAGCCCGTCCAGATTCAGGTCGGACTTGTGCGGCACTTGGCCGATTGCGGTGTCAGTGGCGGCGACCGTGCCGGCGCAGCGACCGATGATCCATTCGAGCACGCGCAGGTTGTCGCCGAAACCCGGCCACAGGAACTTGCCATCATTGCCCTTGCGGAACCAGTTGACGTGGAAGATTTTCGGCAGGTTCGCGCCGGCCTTGTCGAAACTCAGCCAATGCGCGAAATAGTCGCCGAAGTTGTAACCACAGAACGGCTTCATCGCCATCGAGTCGCGGCGTACAACACCGACTGCACCGGTGGCGGCGGCAGTGGTTTCCGAGGCCATTGATGCGCCAACCAGCACACCGTGCGTCCAGTCGCGTGCTTCGAACACCAGCGGCACCAGCGATTCGCGACGACCACCAAACACGATCGCCGAGATCGGCACACCGCGCGCGGCTTCGGCCATCGGTGTGTAGCTCGGGCAACGCTTGGCCGAGACGGTGAAGCGCGAATTGGGATGCGCCGCCGGACCGTTCGCGGCATTGAAGTCCTGTCCCTTCCAGTCTTTCGCGGGAACGCGATCGTCGAGCCCTTCCCACCACGGCTGATTGTCCGCGGTCACCGCGACATTGGTGAAAATCGCCTCACGATCAAGCATGGCCAGCGCATTCGCATTGGTCTTGGCACCGGTGCCTGGCGCGACGCCGAAGAATCCGGCCTCGGGATTGATCGCCCACAGACGACCGTCATCACCCGGCTGCATCC
>JAYUXS010000337.1:0-3518 GCA_043752845.1 Lysobacterales bacterium
ATCTTCGTCAGCCATCGCAAATCACGCGACGATGGGCTGAGGTTCGGCGCTAATCAGGAAGAACATTGAGTTCTTCAGGTCTCTCAGTCGCGTAAGGACTTCCGCGACTGCCTCAAAATTAACAGGAAGTGTTTCGACATTGAACGCATCTACGTCGACGAGAATTCCTGCTGATTGACCCGGTCCGGCGCTGTAAGTTCCAACACTAAGGATGCCGGTAACACGTTCGTCGTTTGTCCCCATCACTGTTCGGTAGGAGAAGTCTCGAACATGATCAAAGCGACTACCAGGAATTTTTGGGCCAGAAACAAGGATGTCGTCGAGATCGCTGCGCCCCTCGGGAAGGGCTAGGAGGTTAATAAAGCGCGTCGCAACACGCGACACAGCGATCGGGCAACTCCATTCTTCAAAAAGTGCAAAGACGCTTCGCGCCTCATCTTGCAAGACTTCCCACCGCTCATAATTCTTGACCAAACTGACCGTAAAGCCGTCGCGCCGAAATTGCCGCACCAGACCGCTAGCCGTATTGCGCAAGACCATCGCTGTTAGAACGCTATGCGGTTGCTTCGTAGCTCCGCCGCCGTCGGCGGCGATCGAAAATTCTGCTTCAAATTGTCGCCGCTCTTCCATCACCTCCTCGGAGGACCGTAAGGCCGCAACCTTTTCTCTGAGTTTCTGAAGGGAGAAGGATTCCGCCGCAATGAAGCGGCAGTCAATCAGGGCCTCTAGGATTGGCGGGCGCTTCAAATTCGGAAATATCGACATGACTCTTACCCAAGCTCGTCGCTAATGTTACACACGTTCCACCAAAGCCCCGAAGGCGTCCCATGTCAACGATGTGCGCGGGACCTTGTTTCGGCCGCCCCATTTGTCAGTCAGGCGTTTAGAGCAATCATCAAAACAAGTCGCCCTGCGGCGATGGCTTGCGCGGCGGCTTGAAGCGCGTGGTATCGAGCGCGACATCCTCGTTGCGGCCCTTGAATCCCAGCTTCTGTGTCGCACGCTTGAAGCGCGTGCGAATGAGTTCTGCGAACACGCCTTCGCCGCGCATCCGGGTCTTGAAGTCGGCGACGTAGTCGCGACCGCCACGCATCTGCTGCACCAGACTCATCACGTGGTTGGCACGATCCGGAAAATGCACGGCCAGCCATTCCCGGAACAAATCCTTCAGTTCGTGCGGCAGTCGCACGATGGTGTAACTCGCGGTCGTCGCGCCCGCCGCATGCGCTGCTTCGAGCACGGCTTCCAGATCACGGTCGTTGATCATCGGAATGATCGGCGCGACGAACACGCCGGTCGGCACACCGGCCTCGCTCAACCGCCGGATCGCTTCGATGCGGCGATGCGGCGCGCTCGCACGCGGCTCCATCTTGCTCGACAGCAGGTTGTCCATCGAGGTGACCGAGATGAACACCTGCACGAGGTTCTTCGCCGCCATCGGCGCGAGCAGATCGAGGTCACGCTCGACCAGCGCATTTTTGGTGATGATGGTGAGCGGATGCTCGTGCGCCGACAGCACTTCGAGGATGCCGCGCGTCAACCGGTATTCGCGTTCGATCGGCTGATACGGGTCGGTATTCGCACCGAGGTTGATCGCCGAGCAGACATAGCCCGGCTTCGCGAGTTCGATGCGCAACTGCTCGGCGGCATTGGTCTTCGCGGTCAACCTGGTTTCGAAGTCGAGCCCCGCGGACAGATTCAGATAGCTGTGTGTCGGCCGCGCATAGCAGTAAAAGCAGCCATGCTCGCAACCCCGGTACATGTTGATTGACTGGGTGAAGGCGATGTCCGGCGAGTCGTTGCGGCTGATGATGCTGCGCGCGCGTTCGAGCGTGACCGTGGTCGGCGGCCGCGCGCGCTCAAACAGGTCGGCTTCGGGAAACCAGCCGTCGTCTTCGCGCTCGACATGGGTGGACTCGAAGCGTCCCTCGCGATTGGTCGCAGCACCGCGACCCTTGATGCGCGTGAGCGCGGGTTTGATCGGCAGCTCGCTCATGGCACGGCGGTGCAACCTTCGGCCGCGTCGGCGCGCAGCAACACCCAGTCACGCCGATTGCTATTGCCGAGCACGATGTTGCGCGACGCGTCGACGCAGTCGGGCAGGCTTCGCGCGTCGGCAAACAGGGCGCGTGCGTCCGGTGCCGCGCGCAACCACGACAATGCCGCTTGGAACTGGGCACGGACATCGCGCTTGAAGCCGAATTCGGCGACGTCGCCTTGGGCCTGCAACAGGTTTTGTTCGCGCCAACCGACCAAACCGATCGTGGCCGATGGGCCCGCCGCTGCACGCGCACGCTGCATTACGGCGCGCCCGGAACTGTGTGCGTCGAGCGCCGGATAGGCGACGCTACTCAGTCCGATCCACAGCGCGGTCATCAGCACGAAGCAGGCGCGCAACGCGTGTCGACTGCGACCGATCGCCGCAGCCATCAGCCCGATCGCGCCCACCACCGCCAGCATCCACCACAGCGTTTCGCTGCGGCCACTCAATTCGCGCGCTGCTTCCTGTTTCGCTTCGAAAGCCGGTTCACCGAGTGCGGCCAGCAAGCCACCGATCAGCAAAGGCGGCGCCAGCGCCAGTACGAAGCCGAGCACGAGGCGACGAAATCCTTGACGTCGTGACGCGAACACCAGCCCGGGCGCAAGGGCGATGCAGAGCATCGGCAACATCGGCAGGATGTACATGTCGCGTTTGCCCGGCGACAGCGAAAAGAACAGCAGCACGAGCAGCGACCAGACCAACGGAATGAACACGCGCGCATCGCGTCGCCGACGCAGTTGCTGCCACGCAAACGCCAGCGCCCATGGCCAGGCCAATACAAACGGCAACCACGTCGTCAGCATCACTTCGCCGAAATACCACCACGGCTGGAAGTGATGTTCCGGGTCGGCGTAGCGGCGCGCCGTCTGTCCGAACAGGATCTCGCGCACGTAGCCATGCAATTCCGGATCGTCGCGGGTGGCAGCCGCGAACAACAGCGGCCCCAACCAGATCGCCGCGGCGGCGACGAAGGCCAGCAAGCCCCAACCAAGATGCGCCAATGTTGGTTCGGTAGCGATGTAGGAGCGGCTCGCGGACGCGACCCGGGACGCCGGCAACCTGAACCCAAGCCGCCGCGCCAACGCAATCACCGGCAGCATCAACAAGGCCAGCGCGCCAACGCCCTTGCTGATGGTGCCGATCGCGGCCATGAACCAGCCGCCGGCATGCATCACGCGCGATGGCCGCAGCAGGGCATGCGAGAGGAACGCATAGCCCGCCGCGGTGACCGCGAACACCAGAAACGGGTCGATCTGCGCGCGCTTGCCCTGATAGGTGAACTGGAACGCGAACAACAGCATCAATGCCGCCAATCGCGCGGCGCGGCGTCCCCAGAACTTGCGAGCGAGATCGAAGGTCAGCGCGATCGTGGCGAGGCTCGCGAACAGTGAAGGCAACAAGAAGGCGATGCGCCATTCACCGGTCGCGGCGTGGGCCGAGGCCAATAACCACATGAACAGCGGCGGCTTGTCCGGAT
>JAYUXS010000338.1:0-3506 GCA_043752845.1 Lysobacterales bacterium
ACGAGAACGCCCGTGTACGCGTCCGCAACGAACGTACGGCGACCTACGAGCCGGTGCTGCTGGGCATTACCAAGGCCTCGCTGGCGACGGAATCGTTCATTTCCGCGGCGTCCTTCCAGGAGACGACGCGCGTTTTGACCGAGGCTGCGGTCCGCGGCACGCGAGACACCTTGCGCGGACTGAAGGAAAACGTTATTGTTGGTCGCTTGATCCCGGCCGGAACCGGGCTTGCATACCACGCGAAACGTCGCGCGGCCAATGCGGGTCTCACCGAAGCTGAGCTTGACTCGTTCCGCGGTGCGTCCAGTGTGACGTTCGCGGAGCCTCTTGCTGAGGACAGTGGTAACGACGAGACCTAAGTCTCGTCCAACATACGAAATGAGGCACAGGACGTGCCTCGTGTTCGAGGCCAAGGATGCCAGTTCAGTCGTTGACAGTTGCGTTACGTGACTGTTAAAGTCTCAAAGCTGACAGGTCGGCTGGTGCCGGCCTGTCTTTCGTTTCTCAGGACTCTTTCACATGGCGACGATCAATCAGTTGGTGCGCACTGCGCGCCGTCCGAAGACCTACAAAAGTGCATCGCCGGCTCTGGCCAGCTGCCCACAGCGTCGCGGCGTTTGCACGCGCGTGTATACGACGACCCCGAAGAAGCCGAATTCGGCGCTTCGCAAGGTTGCCAAAGTGCGTCTCACCAACGGCTTTGAAGTCATCAGCTATATCGGTGGCGAAGGACACAACCTGCAAGAGCATTCGGTTGTGTTGATTCGCGGCGGTCGCGTCAAGGATCTCCCGGGCGTTCGCTACCACACGGTTCGTGGCTCGCTCGACGCCTCCGGCGTCGCCAAGCGCCGCCAGAGTCGTTCCAAGTACGGCGCCAAGCGCCCGAAGAAATCCTAACTTCAGTCCGGGTTGAATTCCTATGTCGCGTAAAGGCTCTACTCCGCAGCGCACCCTGCTTCCCGATCCGAAACACGGAAGCGAGACGATCGCGCGCTTTATCAACATGATCATGAAGAGCGGCAAGAAAGCGACTGCCGAAGGCATCGTTTACGGCGCGCTCAGTGTGATCGGCGAAAAGAATGCCGATGCCATCTCGATCGTCGACAAGGCGCTGAGCAATGTTTCGCCGTCGGTCGAAGTGAAATCGCGTCGTGTCGGTGGTGCCACCTACCAAGTGCCTGTCGAAGTTCGCCCGGCGCGCCGTTTGGCGCTCGCGATGCGTTGGACGATTGACGCAGCGCGCAAGCGCGGCGAAACGTCGATGCCGCGCAAGCTTGCAGGCGAGCTCGTGGATGCGGCGGAAAGCCGCGGCGGCGCCGTCAAGAAGCGCGAAGAAACTCATCGTATGGCCGAAGCTAATAAAGCTTTCGCGCACTACCGCTGGTAATCGGACAGGACCCTGACCATGGCGCGACTTACGCCCATTGATCGTTACCGCAACTTCGGCATCATGGCTCACATTGATGCGGGAAAGACGACGACGACCGAACGCATCCTGTTTTACACCGGTGTCAATCACAAGATCGGCGAAGTCCACGACGGCGCCGCGACAATGGATTGGATGGAACAGGAACAGGAACGCGGCATCACGATTACGTCGGCTGCCACGACCTGCTTTTGGGCGGGCATGGACAAGTCCATGGAGCAGCACCGTTTCAACATCATTGATACTCCCGGCCACGTCGACTTCACCATCGAAGTCGAGCGTTCTCTGCGGGTGCTCGATGGCGCCGTGTTCGTTTTGTGCGCAGTCGGCGGCGTGCAGCCGCAGTCGGAGACTGTCTGGCGTCAGGCCAACAAGTACGCCGTACCGCGTCTTGCCTTCGTCAACAAGATGGATCGCACCGGTGCCAATTTCAACAAGGTCGTCGAGCAGTTGAAGTCGCGTCTTGGTGCGTTTGCCGTGCCGATGCAGCTGCCAATCGGTGCCGAAGAGAAATTCGAAGGCGTGGTCGACCTGATCAAGATGAAGGCCATCATCTGGGATATGGCGAACCAGGGCACGAGCTTCGTCTATGGTGAAGTTCCGGCCGCGATGCTTGAGGACGCGAAGAAAGCGCGTGAGTTCATGGTTGAGTGCGCGGCCGAGTCGTCGGAAGCTCTGATGAACAAGTATCTCGAGGATGGCGAACTGACCGAAGCTGAGGTCATGAGCGGCATTCGTGCGCGCACGCTGACCTGCGACATCATCCCGATGTTCTGCGGTACCGCGTTCAAGAACAAGGGTGTGCAGGCGATGCTGGATGCGGTCATCCACTTCCTGCCGGCACCGTCCGATCGTCCGCCGGTCAAGGGCCTCGACGAGAACGACAAGGACGCCACGCGTACGCCTGGCGACAAAGAGCCGTTCTCGGCGCTGGCGTTCAAGATCATGACCGATCCCTACGTCGGTTCGCTGACCTTCTTCCGTGTCTATTCGGGCACACTGAATGCGGGCGACCACGTCTACAACCCGGTCAAGAGCAAGAAAGAGCGTATCGGCCGCATCCTGCAGATGCATGCCAATCAGCGTGACGAAATCAAGGAAGTCCTCGCCGGCGACATCGCTGCTGCGGTTGGTCTGAAAGACGTCACCACCGGTGACACGCTGTGTTCGCAGGATCACGTGATTACGCTTGAGCGCATGATCTTCCCGGAGCCCGTCATCTCGATGGCAGTGGAACCGAAAACCAAGTCGGATCAGGAGCGCATGGGTATCGCGCTCGGTCGTCTGGCTCAGGAAGATCCTTCGTTCCGCGTGCGTACGGATGAAGAGTCGGCACAGACCATCATCTCGGGCATGGGCGAGTTGCATCTCGAAATCCTCGTTGATCGCATGAAGCGCGAGTTCAACGTCGAAGCGAATGTCGGCAAGCCGCAGGTGGCTTATCGCGAAGCGATCCGCAAGGCCGTCCGTCAGGAAGGCAAGTTCGTGCGCCAGTCGGGTGGTCGTGGCCAATATGGTCACATTGTGATCGAGATGGAGCCGATGGAGCGCGGTGGTGGTTACGTTTTCGAGAATGCGATCGTCGGTGGCGTGGTTCCCAAGGAATACGTTACTGCGGCGGACAAGGGCATTCAGGAAGCCGTCAAGAATGGCGTGCTTGCCGGATATCCGGTCGTCGACGTCAAGATCAAGGCGGTGGACGGTTCGTACCATGATGTCGATTCGAACGAAATGGCGTTCAAGATTGCCGGTTCCATGGCCTTCAAGGAAGCGTTCAAGAAAGCCAATCCGGCGCTGCTTGAGCCGATCATGAAGGTCGAGGTGGTCACGCCTGAAGACTATATGGGTGACGTGATGGGCGATCTCTCGCGCCGCCGCGGCATTCTGCAGGGTACCGACGACTCGCCTTCGGGCAAGGTCATCAACGCGATGCTGCCGCTCGGTGAAATGTTCGGCTACGCGACGGCGATGCGCTCGATGTCGCAGGGTCGTGCCACGTTCACGATGGAATTCGATCATTACGCCGAAGCGCCGAACAATATCGCTGAAGCTGTCATCAAGAAAAACGCCTGATCGCGTT
>JAYUXS010000339.1:0-3502 GCA_043752845.1 Lysobacterales bacterium
ACGTCAGCGCGCAAGATTTTCCGATCGAACCGAAAAGCGCGTCCGAGGCCGCTGAAGCGACCAAGGCGCCACAGCCACCGGTGATGAAGCCATCCTTGGAGACGCCGGCGAAGGTTGCGGAATCAGCGCGTGCTGCCGATGCCAAAGTGACCATCCCAACCAGTACAACAGCGGTGACCGTGAGGCAGTCGACCCGTATGCGGCCGGTGCCGACCGCGGTCGACGATGCCGAGCCTGCCGCCATGACGCTGCTCGGGCAGTTCGTCAAGCCGGGCACACGCGCCGAGTTGCGCTGGGCTTCGGGCCAGAGTTTTGATGGCACCGTCGTCACCACGCCGGTCATCGTGGCGCATGGCGCGAATGCCGGGCCGCGCATCTGTCTGACGGCCGCCATCCACGGCGATGAACTCAATGGCATCGAAATCATCCGTCGGCTGATGAACGAACTCGATCCCGCTGCACTGTCGGGCACCGTGGTCGGTGTGCCGATCGTGAATTTTCTCGGTTACGCACGGGGTTCGCGTTATCTGCCGGATCGACGCGATCTGAATCGGTCGTTCCCCGGATCGGTCAACGGCAGTGCCGCGTCGCGTATCGCGCACAGTTTTTTCAACGAAGTGGTGCAGCATTGCAACGCCGTCGTCGACTTCCACACCGGGTCGTTCGATCGCAAGAATCTGCCGCAGGTGCGCGGTGATCTGCGCATTCCGGCGGTGCTGGAATTTTCCCGTGGTTTCGGTGCGACTGCGGTGCTGCATTCGCCGGGTTCCAATGGCATGTTGCGGCGCGCAGCGGTGGCGCGTGGCATTCCCGCGCTCACCTTCGAAGTGGGTTCGCCGATGCGACTTGAACCGGCCGAGATCGACCACGCCGTGCAGGCCCTGCATGCCCTGCTGCACAAGATGGGCATGACCCGCAGCTTCCGCATGTGGGCCGAACCGCAGGCGCTGTTCTACGCCGCAAAATGGGTGCGTGCCGATTCCGGTGGCATGCTGTTTTCGGAAGTGAATCTCGGCGACCGCGTGCGCGTCGGACAGCGCCTCGGCAAGGTCGTTGATCCGGTCCAGAACAGCGAACGCGCCATCGTCTCGCCGGTACAGGGCAAGGTCATTGGCATGGCCCTGAACCAGATCGTTTTGCCCGGCTTCGCGACCTATCACATCGGCGTGCAGACCGACGAACAACAGATGCGCGAAGCCGCCGCCAACGATCCCGAAAATGCCGAGGCCGCGGAGTCCGATCGTGACGAGTCGCCGGAAGCTGAAGACGCCGAAGTGGCACCCATCGAATCGGCTTCCGACGACGAAGACGGCGAGCGTTGAGTCTCAGGCTTCCTTCGCGAACTGTGCGAAGGTCACATGATGGCCGCCGGGTTCGATGAATCCGGTTTCATCGGCGCCGTAAAACGTCGTGCGTCGGGGCAGAAAGATCGGATGGGCGGCGAGGGCCGCTTCGACGGCAGCGAGGTCGGCCACCTCGACGAACAGAAAGGTCCTGCCGCTCGCGGCGATGGCCAACTGCGGCATGTCCTCGGCGAGTGAGTCGAATGACTGCAGCATCAGTTCGACGCTGCCGTTGTTGAGGATGACGAAACCGAGGTGTGCTCCATGTGGTACCTCCATCACCTTGTTGAAACCGACCGCTGCGAAGAACGGCAACGAACCTTCGATGCGTTCGACAAAGAGGACGGGGGTGGCCTTGCTGATCATTGCGCTCATGGTTCGGACTCCGGTGACGAGTAGCGTCGGGGTGCAGATTGTGGCGCATTGAAGTGCGACGCAAAGCTGCGGGATGTGACGCGCGCGGCCGCTTGTGCCAGCATCGCGCCCCGTTTTGGATCGAACTGCCGTCATGCGCATCAGCAAACACATTGCCGACTCCGGTTTCTGCTCGCGCCGCGAAGCCGATCGCCTGCTCGCCGAGCGCCGCGTCACCGTCAATGGCACGCCGGCCACCGTCGGCACCATGTTCAGCGAAGGCGACGATGTCCGCGTCGACGGTCAGGGCTTGCGTGCTCGCACGAAAAAGGCGGGCCGCAAACATGTCTATATCGCCTTCAACAAGCCAGCCGGCATCACCTGCACGACTGACACCTCGGTCAACAAGAACATCATCGACTTCATCGGCCACGAGCAACGCATTTTCCCGATCGGCCGGCTCGACAAGGAATCGGAAGGTCTGATCCTGCTGACCAGCAATGGCGACATCATCAACGAGATCCTGCGCGTCGAGAACGGCCACGAGAAGGAATATCTGGTGGGCGTCAACAACGAAGTCACCACCGAATTCCTGCGCAGCATGGTCAAGGGCGTGTTCATCCACGACCAGATGACGAAGCCCTGCAAGACCAGCCGAATTGCCAAATACGGCTTCCGCATCACGCTCACCCAAGGCCTGAACCGCCAGATTCGCCTGATGGCCGCCGAATTCGGTTATCGCGTCAAACAACTGGTGCGCGTGCGCATCGACAACATCAAGCTTGGCGCGCTCAAGATCGGGCAATGGCGCAACCTCACCGACGCCGAATTGCGCGGTCTGATTCCGGGCCGGACGGATTGGTAATCAGGCCGGCGTCGCGAGCTTGAGGCCGATGATGCCGGCGACGATCAGAACGACGCTGGCCATGCGCCAGAAATCTGCGGATTCATTGAACAACACGATGCCGAGGATCACGGTGCCGACGGCGCCGATACCGACCCATACCGCGTAAGCCGTGCCAACGGGCAGTGTGCGCATCGCGATCGCGAGCAGGAACATGCTCAGAATCATCGCGATGCTGGTCCAGACGCTTGGCCAAAGTTTGGTGAAGCCTTCGCTGTACTTCAGGCCGATCGCCCAGCCGATTTCAAGCAGGCCGGCGACGATCAGGATCAACCAGTTCACGACACGCGATCTGGAAAGCGGGCAGCGATCGCCGCGAGCAATTCCTGCGCGACGCTGGCGGCGGCGAGGGCGGTGATTTCAGAGACGTCGAAGGGTGGACTGACTTCAACGACATCGGCGCCGATGATGTGCAGGCCGGCAAGGCCGCGGATCAGCCGCAATGCGTCATGCGTGCTGAAACCGCCGACGACGGGTGTGCCAGTGCCCGGCGCGAAGGCGGGGTCGAGGAAGTCGATATCGAAGCTGACGTAGCAACGATTCGTGCCGACGCGTTCGCGAATGCGTGCGATCACTGAATCGACACCCTGCGCATGCAGGTCGCGGGCATCGATCACCGCGAAGCCATGCGTGTCGTTGTTGTGGGTGCGCATGCCGATCTGGATCGAACGCGCCGGATCGACGAGGTTCTGTTTCGCGGCATGGAAGAACATGGTGCCATGGTCAATTCGGCCATCGCTGTCTTCCCAGGTGTCGCTATGCGCATCGAAATGGATCAGCGACAGCGGGCCATGTTTTGCTGCCAACGCCTGCAGGATCGGATAGCTGATGAAGTGATCGCCACCGAGGCTGAGTGGCAGCACGTTGGCGTTCACGACGGCTTCGATCTGCGCGCGAATCA
>JAYUXS010000340.1:0-3499 GCA_043752845.1 Lysobacterales bacterium
ATCAAGGCGCGAGCGCACGATGTTCCAGTCGCCGCACAGCACGTAGTCGCGGCCACTCGCCGCCCACTGCGCGAAGATCGGCGCGATCCAGTCCATCACTTTGAACTTGAACTGCTGGCGTACGTCGCCGGACGAACCTGAGGGCAGATACAGCGAGACCACGCTGAGGTTGCCGAAGCGCGCCTCGATGTAGCGCCCTTCCTCGTCGAATTCGCACCAACCGAGCGCGGTACGCACTTCGTCCGGCGCCTGCCGCGTATAGATCGCGACGCCGCTGTAGCCCTTCTTCGTGCTCGCGTCGCGAAACCAGCGTTGATAGCCGGCCGGCGCGAACACCGCGTCGCCGAGTTGGTCGACTTGCGCCTTGGTTTCCTGCAGGCACAGCACGTCGGCCTGCTGCGCGGCGAACCAGTCGAAGAACCCCTTGGTCGCCGCGGAACGAATCCCGTTGGCGTTGAAGCTTACGATGCGCATCGGAAAGCCATTCCGGGAAAAGTCGGCAACATAGCGGAAGCGTTGCCGCCTGCCGAGACGCGGCATCGCTAAACTGCGCGTTCACCAAAGCCGGATGACCGACATGCTTGACCACCAACGTGAATTCCTCGCGCTCGCCCTGCGCCATCAGGTGCTGCGTTTTGGCGAATTCACGCTCAAATCCGGCCGCGTCAGCCCGTATTTCTTCAACGCCGGCCTGTTCAACGACGGCGCTGCACTGGCCGCGCTCGGCCGCAGTTACGCGCAGACGCTGACGCAAAGTGCGCTCGGCTACGACATGCTGTTCGGTCCCGCCTACAAGGGCATCGCGCTCGCGACCACGGTGGCGATCGCGCTCGCCGACCACCACGGCCGCAATGTCCCGCTCGCGTTCAACCGCAAGGAGGCCAAGACGCATGGCGAGGCCGGCAGCCTGATCGGCGCGCCGCTGTCCGGTCGCGTGCTGATCGTCGACGACGTGATCACCGCCGGCACCGCGGTACGCGAATCGATCGACCTGATCCGCAGCCACGGCGCCACCCCAGCCGGCGTGCTGATCGCGCTCGACCGCCAGGAACGCGGCCATGGCGAACGCTCGGCGGTCGAGGAGGTAGGTGCCGAATTCGGCATTCCGGTCGTCGCCATCGCCGGACTTGCTGAACTATTGCAATTCACCGCCGAGCATTCCGAGCTGATTCAGCACCGCGGCGCGCTTTTGAACTATCGTCATCGGCATGGTGTTGAAGTCATCGTCTAGTCTTCGTGGAGTACGTCATGCGTCGCACAATCCTCGGTTCGCTCGTTGTCTCGTTGTTCGTGTTGAGTGCGCCGGTTGCCGCCGGCAAGCTGTACAAGTGGGTCGACGAGAAGGGAAATGTCACCTACAGCGACAAGGTGCCGCCGGACGCGGCACGACTGGCCCGCAAGGAAATGAACGACCGCGGCGTTACGGTCAAGCAGGTCGAGCGCGCCAAAACCCAGGAAGAAATCGCTGCCGAAGCGGCGCAGAGAGTGCTCGAAGCGGAAGCCCGCAAGATCGCCGAAGCGCAGGCCCAGGCCGATCGCGCGCTAATGCTTTCCTACAGCACCGAAGCCGACTTGATGCGCGCGCGCGAACAGGAACTCGGCGTGCTCGACGCGAACATGGTCACCGCCAAGCTGACCATGGGTAGCCAGGAGAAGAACCTGTCTGATCTGCTGACCCACGCCGCAGAATTCGAACGCAACAAGAAATCGGTGCCAAAAACGGTCGCCGACTCGATCGCGACGGTGCGGACCCAGATCGAATCCCAGCAGAAAACGCTGACCGATCGCGAGGCCGCGAAGGAAATCGTGCGCAAGGACTACGACGCCAAGCTGATCCGCTGGCGCGAACTTTCCGGTTCGAGCGACAAGTCGGGGACCGCCGCCCAGTAATTCGAACCGTGAAGGCGGTGCTGACGCTTCCTGCGCACCGCTTTCGCATCTGTTGCCGCACTATGCCGCAATGCGAACATTCACGCGCTTGAGTTTCATGTTGCTGCCAATGGCGGCGGCCGCTGCAGATCACCGTTATGACGGACTCGCCTACGCGACGGACAGCGACGAGCTGCAATACCGCGAGACGCATTACCTCGACTTCAACCCCGGTGGCACGCTCGACGAGCGCATCGTGCTCTACGCCTGCCCCGACGGCCGACCGTTCGCGCGCAAGCAGGTCGATTACCGGGCGTCGCAGGAGGCGCCCAGCTTCATGATGCAAGACGCTCGCCTCGGCTACCGCGAAGGTCTGCGGCCGGCAGCAACGGGTGCCGGCCTTGAGGTGTTTTCGCGTGCCGAAGCTGATGCCGTCGAACAGCGTGCGGCCGTCAAGGTCGCAGGATTGGTTGCCGATGCCGGTTTCGACGGTTTTCTCAAGTCGCGCTGGGAGAGCGTGCTGTCTGGGCAGTCGCTGCCGCTGAAATTCCTGGTCCCTTCCCTGCAGAAAGCCATCGACTTCGAAGTTCGCCTGGTCGAGGAAACTTCGCTTGGCGGTCGCGACGCGGTGCGCGTGCGCCTCGCGCTCGGGCGCTGGTGGGGATTTCTGGTGCCGAGCATCCACGCCACCTACACCCGCGACGGCAACGAGCTGCTGCGTTTCGAGGGCGTCAGCAACGTCCGCGGCAGCGACGGCGAGAACCTGCGCGTGCGCATTGAATTTCCGGCGGCGTCGCGCGTGGCCATGCCGCAGTTCGACCGTGATGCCCTGCTCGGTCTGCCACTGACCGATAGTTGCGACAGCGCGCTGCGACCGAATCCCGTAACCATGCATCCTTGACGAGGACGGCGCATCCCGCGCCGCAGGCCGGTGTCACCGGCTGATTGCCTACTCTCGAAGACCCGACCATGCGCAAGTTTCGCCTGAACACCGTGACCCATCGCCATCTGCGCGCGCTCGCTCCGGCGCGCTGAGCGAACTGCATTCCGCCGACGGCCATGAAGTGCGCAAGGTGCACATCGTGCGCAAACAGGTCGAGGACACTGACGCGACGAACTGAGACACAGTGTCCGCAGCCGCTGTGCGGGTCCGGACAGCGGCGCGTGGCGGACAGCACACAGCCCGATCAAACGCGCGCAGGTCGCCCTTATCACGCTCGCCATCGGCGGTTTGGGATTGGCGATGGCCGCGAAGCCGGTTTGCGTCGAACGAGTCGATACGCTGGCGGAAGTCGGCCCGATCGCGCTGCCGGTCGCACCCGTCCAGGTCGAAGTGGCCACCGCCCTGCGTCGCGCTTGGCGTGACCAGGTTCCGGCGGTGATCATCCTTCGCCGCGCCCGTCCGTCTTGAGGAAGTTCGTCACAAGCACGACACTGCGCGCATGTGGCATGTCGTGCTGTTCGAACCGGAAATACCCCCCAATACCGGCAATGTGATCCGCCTGTGCGCGAACACGGGTGCCTTCCTGCATCTGATCAAGCCGCTCGGCTTCGAGCTCGACGACGCGAAACTGCGGCGCGCTGGGCTCGATTACCACGAGTTCGCGGCCATCCATGTCCATGACGACTA
>JAYUXS010000341.1:0-3494 GCA_043752845.1 Lysobacterales bacterium
GACCTTCAGCGATCCAGTCCGATCGTTTCTCGCTGGTGATGCGCGTGATCACGTGCGTCAATTCATGCAGCAAGGTGCTGGTGCCGTTTTCGCTGACGAGCGGCCGGTCCGAGTGCAGGAACATTGAATTCGGCCCGGACAATCCGCCACGCCACATCGGATCACCGGCACCGACGATCAGAATCTTCTTCGGCGTGCGCCTGAACGCGCTTTCGATGTCCGGCCAAACCAGATTGATCAACGTGATGGCATCCATGCGATCCAGAGGATCACCCTTGGGCGCCGCGACGGCAATCACGGTCATGCCGGTGGCGTCATAGCGCGTGCCGACTTTGCCGGCGATGATCCAGCCGATCGGCCGGTCGAAACGGCGTTCGCGGTTGTCGACCACGAAGCGGTTGTTCGGCAAGCGCTCCCAGCCGCTGTCGGCATTGGTCCAACCCGGCGGCAGCTTGAAGTTGAGATGCGCGATCACGTCACTGTTCTTCTTCATTCGCGCGCGAATGAAAGGGACCAACTTGTCGCCGCGAAACAGCGCCCAGTCCGCGGTCATGCGCGCGTCGTAGTCACCACTTTTTCGCCGATGCGTGATGCGGACCAGGTAGGTCAGACTGGAACCGGCACCGGCCGGCGTCCAGATCGCACGGCCGGCCGTTGATGGTTCGAACTTGCCCCGCGTGGCCTTGAAGTCGCTGTAGCGCTTGGCGTCGAACTTCAAATTCAATTGCTTGATGCGCTGACCGCCAGCGCCGAGTGCGATACTGATGCGCGCCTGATCCTGCTTCGGCAGCAACTCGATGGTGTATTCGAGTGCTACGGGTTTCTTCGCAGTGGGTTTCGCGCCAGCCTGCGCGGCCACGCCGGAAATCGCGAGACAAAGCGTCGCGAGAATCAGCCACGGCCTCACGCGTTTGCTCCGGCACCTTGGCGCGCCGCCGCCGACCAAAGCGCCGCAAAGACCGCGAATGCGGCCGAGACATTCAGGCTTTCGACCTGACCGGAACCGGGAATGCCGATGCGGCGATCGCAACGCGCGGCGAACTCCGGATTCATGCCCGCTTCCTCGGCGCCCATCACCAGCACGCAGCGTGCTGAGGGCGGCGCGGCAAACACGTCGTCGCCGTCGCGCACCACGGTCGCGAGCAGGTCGAAGCCGGTACGACGCAATTGTCCAATCGCGACTTCGGCATCCTCGACACCGATCAAGGGCACGACTTCCGCACCGCCTTCGGCAACACGACAAGCCGCGCCAGACAAAGCCAGCGGCGTATCGCCGGCGACGATCAAACCGGCACAACCGAAATGCGCGGCAGTACGCAGCATGGCGCCGAGATTATGCGGATTACCGACACCATCGAGCCACGCGAACCAAGTCGGCGTCGACGCCGGCAAAGCCGCGAGCACATCGGCCAGCACCAGTGTCGGCGCCCGCAGCACCTCGAAGCAGACGCCTTCGTGATGCTGCGACTTGGTCAGCTTCTCCATTTCCTCCGCCGGCAAGATGCGATAACCGAGCCGCTGCGCCACGCAATGGCTGATCACCTCGCGCAGTTCGGTGAGTCGCTCTTTTTCAAGATAGACCTTGCGGATGGCCACACGCCGATGCCGGAACACGGCGAGACAGGCATGCAGACCAAATACCCGCATTTCGCTCTGGCGCTTGTCGCGGCGCGCGTCCCTGGACTTGTCGATCGGTCGATACATCAGAATCCTCCGCCGGTCTTGAACCCGCCGCCACCACCACCACCACCAAAACCACCGCCACTTCTGAATCCACCACCGCTGCTGCCGCCACCAAAACCACCGCCGCGACTGCTGCCGCCGCTGCTGCTGCGAGGCGTGCGCGTCACCGGTGGCAGACGCACACGGTGGTGGCGGTTGACCTGTTCCCAGGCGTCGTTCAAGACCACGGCACCGCGCAGCAAACCGTCGAATACGCTGCCGATGGCGAGGCTATTGTCGAATTCCGAATTGTCGCTGTCGTAAGCCTTGGCGCGAAACCGCGAGCGCAGCTGGTCGCTGTCGGCGAGTTGCTTGAGCAGCGTGCCCTGCTGCAGTTCCAGTGGCACCATCTGCTCGGCGAGCCGGCTCGATTCATGCCGCATTTTCGCCAAGGCCACGATCATGCGGTCATCGCGATCGGAGTCGGTCACTGCAGCATCGCTGCGCAACTGGACCAGGTCTTCCCGATCGAGCTGCGCGGCGATCACTGCAACGGCTTCGCGCATCAGTGAATCCGTACCTGCTGCAATCGCCCCGCGCTCGGCCAGTTGTTGCCGATGCTTTGCTTCTTCGGCTTCGATCGCCTGCTCGGCATCGGCGAGTGCCGTGGCTGCAGCGTCAAGTTGCGCCTCCAGCACCGGCACACCCGCCGCTTCGAGCGCAGCGTCTTCAGCAGCGACGATGTCCGCGTGGGCGCTGCTCGCAAGCGATTCCTGCGCGACAGCATGGGCGTCGAGATGCTCGGCCAGCGCCAGCAACATGCGGTAATTGCGATGTGCACCGTCGTAACTGCACAAGCGCGCCACCCATTGGTCGAGGGTGCGCGTCAGCGCGTTGCCGGCATAATCGGGCAATCCGAAACGCCGCTGCCACAGATAGAAAAACAGCTTGTCGGCTTCGTATGGCTTGCGCTTGATTTCACGATCTTCGACCGCCGTAGTCGACTTGGTGCGCGCCAGATGCGCGCGTTCTGCGGCGTGCGCGGATGCCGACTGCAGCACACGATAGGCGTCCGTCGTCGCCAGCGTCTTCTGCGTTTCGGTCACCACTTCGCTCAGGCGCAGACTCGCCGCATCGTGCTCGGCGAGACGTTGCGCACGCGCGCTGGTCAGCGGCTGTTGATCAGCCACCGACGTCGCGATAGCGGCATTCAGCGACACCAGTGTCGCCGCGCGCTGCGCCAGCAATTCGAGGGCGCGCCGATCGGCCGCATCGATGCCGCTTTGCACCTGATTCGCATGCAGCAAATCCAGTCGCAACTTCGCCAGATCGCGCGTCTGCACGGCTTCGGCACTGCGAGCGGCATTGCGCTGCGCAGTCAGCGCATTCAAGCTGCCGGAAAGGGTTTCGGCCTGATGCCGCAGCACGTTGATGCGCGCGTCCATGTCCCGCAGAACCGATTGTCCGGATTGCATTGCCGTCTCCAATACAGTGCTACCAATCCGTGATCGTGCCGCCGGCGACGGCGATGTGATATTCGGCATCGAGTTCGCCGCGGCGCTTCTCGCCGACCAGCGCATCGTCGATCAAGCCGTTGTCGAGCTTGTCCCCCTTGACGCGCTCGTATTCGCTTTGCGGCACGCGCAATGCAAACAGCGACACGGTCTGCGTGCGCTGCGTCTCCTCGTTCAGCACTGGCAACATCAGCGCATTGCCGGCGGCGTCGATCGCTTCGACGACGACGTAGTAATTTTTGCCGTCCGGCGCATCCGCGTGATGTCGCCAGACGCCGCTCTTGACGCCTTCGCGGTTGACGATGCGCAGGGTGTAGG
>JAYUXS010000342.1:0-8084 GCA_043752845.1 Lysobacterales bacterium
GAATATCGAGACCGCGTGCGGCGATATCGGTGGCCACCAGCACGGTGACACGGCCCGATTTGAAATCGGACAGGGCTTTGGTGCGCGCCGCCTGACTCTTGTTGCCGTGGATCGCGGCCGATTTGAAACCGGCGGCTTCCAGCGATTCGGCGAGCTTGTTCGCGCCATGCTTGGTACGTGCGAACACCAGCGTCTGACGACGCGAGTCCTTCGCCATGAAATCGATCAGCAGGCTGCGTTTGCGGCTGGCGTCGACCGGATGCACGATGTGCTGGATGGTCTCGGCGATGGTGTTGCGCGGCGCCACCGACACTTCGCGCGGGCTGCGCTGGAACTGGCCGGCGAGCTGCTTGATCTCGTCCGAAAATGTGGCCGAAAACATCAGCGTCTGGCGCTCACGCGACAGCGACTGCACGACGCGCTTCAGCGCCGGCAGGAAGCCCATGTCGAGCATGCGGTCGGCTTCGTCGAGCACGAGGATTTCGATCTCGCGCAGATCAACGGTACGCTGACCCATATGGTCGAGCAGGCGGCCAGGAGTCGCGATCAATACGTCCATGCCACGGCGCAGCGCTTCGACCTGCGGCTGCATGCCGACACCGCCGAAGATCGTCGCCGAACGCAGCGGCACATGCGCGCCATACTGCTTGAAGCTGTCATGCACCTGCGCCGCGAGTTCGCGCGTCGGGGTCAACACCAGCACGCGCGGGGCGCGGCTGGCATGGCGCGGCGCGCCTTCCGGAAACAGTTTGGTCAGGATCGGCAGCGCGAAGCCACCGGTTTTGCCGGTGCCGGTTTGCGCGGCGGCGAGCAGGTCATGGCCGGCGAGTACCAGCGGGATTGCCTGGGTTTGAACCGGCGTGGGGATTTCGTGGCCGAGCGTGACGAGCGCGCGCAGCACTGCGGGCGAAAGCCCGAGCGAAGAAAAAGACATGGATAACTCCAGATGAAAAACCCGGAGCGTTCCCAAAAACCGCGCTACGAGACAGGGCGCTTGCGCGCTTTGGCCCTGTTGCTTGATGGCTCTCGAACTTCAACCGCGAAACGGTTGAGCGAAGCGAGCACTGGGAATTCAGGCAACAGAAGAATTCGGGGCAGAGTCTGGCCAGTCATCGGCGCACTGTAAAGGGCTGCGTGAGCGAAGCTGAATCGCCATTCAGACGAAACGCATGGCATCCTCGCTGCGCCCTGTTGCGGACGCCGTCGCATGTCATTCAAACAAATCATGTCATCCAGGCAAATGGTCGCCGCCTGGCTGATGCTCGATGGCGTCAAAGGCGAATAGCGCGATGGATTCCGTCTCGCAAATCGTCCTCGGTGCCGCCTGCGTCGCGGCTGTCGTACCCGCCGTGCATCGACGCAAGGCCCTGGTCATGGGCGCGGTGCTCGGCACCCTGCCCGATCTCGATGTATTGCCGCTGCTGGCGGTGACCGATCCGCTGAAATTCGTCACATGGCATCGCAGCGTCAGTCATTCGCTGTTCGTGTTGCCGCTGCTCGGCCTGTTCTTGTGGTGGCTCGGTCAGCGGCGCTGGTCGTGGGTGGCAGCCGATCGCGGACGCTGGTTCGTCGGCATGCAACTCGCGCTGATCACGCATCCGCTGCTCGATGCACACACCGTCTACGGCACCCAATTGTTCTGGCCGATGCAGACGCCGCCGGTGATGTGGAGCACAGTGTTCATCATCGACCCGCTGTACACCCTGCCCTTGCTGGTCGCTTGCGTCATCGCCTGGCGACAACGCGAAAAACTGCTCGCACAGCGCGCACTGCTGTTCGGCCTGGCGCTGTCCAGCGCCTATCTCGGCTGGGGCTGGCTCGCGAAATATCGCGTCGAAGCCGGACTGGTGCCGATGCTCGAACGCGTTGCCCTTGATCATGCGCCACTGCTGACCGTGCCGACGCCATTCAATTCATTGGGCTGGCGCGTCGTGGTGATGCAGGACGACGGTTATTGGGAGGGCTATGCCAGCGCGCTGTTTCCCGATCGCCCGATCACCCTGAGTTTTCATCGGCATGACGTCGCGTTCGCGAAGCGCTTCGCGCATTTGCCGAGCGTGCAACGCATGACGTGGTTCACGCACGGATTCCAGATCGTCGAGCAGCGCGTGACGTCTGCCGTGCTCACCGACCTGCGCATGGGTGCCGATCCCGACTACATTTTCAGCTTCATCGTCGGGCGCAACATTGCCGAACGCTGGACCACCGTGCATCCGGTCGAACGCCTGCCCACACCGCATATCGGTCGCGCCGCGCTGCGGCGTGTGCGTGATTCGATCCTGCAGGCGTTCGAGCCGCACAATGAAGTAGCGGACGCCAGCGCAGCCCTGAAAACGGACGCGCCGTAGCCGCTCGTTCAAGCCGCGCGGCGAATTTCGGATTCGATCAGCCGGTCGAAATATTCGGCAGTCAGACGCCGTTGCCCGGCGGCGGTTTCGGCACGTACCGCGACCTGGCGGAATGCCTCGTTCTCGGGCCGGTCCTTTGCGTACCAGCCGAGGTGCTTGCGCGCGATGCGCAAGCCCTGCTGCTCGCCGTAGAAGGCGTAGAGATTGTCGAGATGGCCGAGCAGGATGTCGCGAACTTCCGCGACTTCAGGCGGAGCCATCGTCAGCCCGGTCGCGAGATAGTGTGATATCTCGCGGAAGATCCAGGGCCGTCCTTGCGCCGCACGACCGATCAGCAGGGCATCGCAACCGGTGAAGTCGAGCACCTGCTGCGCACGTTCGGGCGAATCGATATCGCCGTTCGCCGACACCGGTATGCGCACCGCCTGCTTGATCGCGCGGATGGTCTGGTATTCGGCTTCGCCCTGATACAGGTCTTCGCGCGTGCGGCCATGTACGGCGAGCGCGGCGATGCCGCTGTCTTCGGCGATTTTCGCGATCTGCACGCCATTGCGGTTGGCACGATTCCAACCGGTGCGAATCTTCAGCGTCACCGGCACATCGACCGCCGACACCACCGCGCTGCAGATACGCGCAACCAGCGCTTCGTCCTGCAACAGCGCCGAACCCGACCACACATTGCAGACTTTTTTGGCCGGGCATCCCATGTTGATGTCGATGATCTGGGCACCGTGATCGACGTTGTAGCGCGCGGCATCGGCGAGCATCTGCGGGTCATAACCGGCGATCTGCACGCTGATCGGCGCCGGCTCGTCGAGGTGGTCCATGCGCAGCCGCGATTTGCGCGTCTGCCACAGTTTCGGATCGGCAATCGTCATCTCCGAGACCGCTAGTCCGGCGCCCATGCGCTTGCACAACTGCCGGAACGGCTTGTCGGTCACGCCAGCCATCGGCGCGAGGATCAGGTTCGGAACAATGTGGTACGGACCAATCTGCATTCGGCCATTGTAGACGCGGCGCGAGTTGATGGATTATCGCGCATGCCCTGGGAGAGTTCGATGAAATGCTTGCTGGTTTCCGTGATGTTGATCGTGATGACATCGTCCACTCTGGCCGCGGATGTTGTGGCCGCACGCAAGACCAGCGCAGATTCTCGTGCTCAGAACAGGGCGCCGCCGACATCGGCCGGCGTGGTGGAACGCAGAAGCCCGAACCAGACCGCGCAATCCCGACTACCGACCAATTCATCGCCGCGCGGTGCCGGTGTGGTGGTGCGCAGGAGTACGGTCGAGAGCGCCAAGTATCAGGAATTGGCCAGAGAGCTCGATACGTCCGGTCTGCTCAAGGATCTGGCCGACGGCTTGAATGAAATTTTCGTGCTGCGCCAGAGCCTCGGCCTGCGCTTCACCGAATGTGGCGAACCCAATGCCTACTACGACCCGGAAACGCGCGAAGTGTCGGTGTGCTTCGAATTGATCGAGGACTACTACGAGTCGATGGCCGACACCTACGAAACCGAGGACGAACTCGACGATGCCGTCGCCGGCGCTTTCCTGTTCGTGTTCTTCCATGAGATCGGCCATGCCCTCGTCGACCTGCTCGATGTGCCCATCACCGGACGCGAGGAAGACGCCGCCGATCAACTCTCGGTCTGGATGCTGGTCGACGGCGAAGACGGCGACAAGGCGGTGCTCGACGCCGCGATCAGTTTCTATTCCGGCGACGCCTCCGAATCCACGATCGACGAAGGCGACTTTGCCGACGAGCACGCACTGAACCAGCAACGCTTCTATAACATGGTGTGCTGGGTCTACGGCAGTGACCCCGACGGCTACGCCGATCTGGTCAGCGACGGCAACTTGCCCGAAGCCCGCGCCGAACGTTGTGAGAGCGAATACAGCCAGCTCGACCGCAGCTGGTCGAAGTTGCTCGAAGGACATCTGCAGTAAGCCGACTGGGCGCGCTGGGTCAGCCCCGACGCGCCAAGCCGTCGCAACCGCTCAATTCGGACACGCTCCAAGCCGCTTCAGTTCAATCGAACGCGAACAGTTCCATCAGCAGGCCTTGGCCCGACGAACTCGGCGTGAACCACGAGCCAGCCAAAGCACGCTGCTTGATCGGGCCGTTGAAGCGGGGCGGTGCGGGCTTCGAGATGCGCAATACATCCCGTTCCAGTGTCTTGTCGAAATCGAACACACGCACGATGCCGTCGCGATCGATACTGAGTCCTTCCGCAGACAGCTCCCCTGCCAACTTCGAGACGTCCCCCAGCGGCAAGATACGTTGCTCGGTCAAGGTGCCGCTATTCACGTCGAATTGCTGCACCGACAACCCGGCAGCCGTGACCGATGCGATGCGTGCGTGCCCTCGGTTCGCCGGCCACAAAGTATGCAAATCACGCATGCCAATGCCGCTGGGCAGCGTCCTCTCATAGGCGAGCGGCAACAGTTGCGTCATCACCACATTGAAACCGGCATCGAGCTGCAGCAGTCGTGCGCGCTTGCTGCTGATCGATACCAACAGAACTTGGGTGCCGGCAGTGGCTGACGAAAAATCGGCAGTCCACCGGTCACCCACATCGATGCTGATGTCTCGTTGCAGAATCAACGCGCCCTGTGCGTCGTAGCGCTCGATCGTGGTCATGTTGCCGCTGCGTGCGATCAGCAAGGTCCCGTCATTCGCTTCCGTCGATACGCGTGCGGTGCAAGATGCCGGTGCTGGTGATTGCGGACACACCGAAAACTGCATCGAGTTTGTCGTCAACCACATCTGTTCGATTAAGCTCACTAATCAAGGGACCAGTGCGATCGTAGAATTCAATCGCATCATTGCCATCGACCACGATGGCCGGACCGACGTGCCGGAGCGTCGAGGTGAAGTTCTGGTATAGCCCTGTCGGCGCCGTAGTCATGCGGTCGTGACAGTTGAGCACGGAATAAACGAGGAAGATGCCTTGACTACAAATCGTTCTCGCATCCGCGCGAACGCTGTAGATATTGCCAGCCACGCTGGGCGGTATTGGCAACGACGCCGGTGCCCCGGAATCGTCGATCAGCTTCCAGTTCTGGTAGGGCAAACCATCGTTGAACGTGATTGCCGAGACGACGCGCGTGCGTTCCTCGAACTGGTTGAATTCGCGCAGAAAGCGCGCATCGCCGGCATAGACGCGATAGAGCACGCCTTCCTCCGGCGCAATCGGCAGAGTCACCATCACCGCGCCAGACCGATGCGCGACGAGTTGACTGAGGAATGGCGTCTGGGCACTACCCAACAACCGACCATCGACCGCGCGATGCGCAAGGGTTCCAGTCGATTCGTGCCAGAACCAGAAGCTGCCACCGGCTTCGTCCGCCAAATTGGCATCCGTGGTGTAAAGGACGCGCCCGCCAGCGCCAATAGTGCGTGACTCGATGCGGAACACCGCCATGTCGTCCACCTCCCTGCTGCGGAGAAACAGCGTGCCATCGGCGAGAACGCTGACATGTATCAACTCGCCCGTCGTCAGCGGCTGTGCCCACGTCAACTGCGGATCGCGGGCGATACGCGTGAACGTTCCCGTTCTGGTGAAGTTATTTCAACAGGTCGTGAAGTAGCCGCCATTGCGATCATCGAAGGCGTCGCGCGCGCAGCCGGGAATCGCCAGCGCAGCGCTGACCCGACCGAAGGCATCCAGTCGCAACACTTTGGCGTTCGCACCGGCAGGGTCACAGTTGCCGAGGACCACGGTGGCACCGGCGGCATCCTGCAAGGGACGCACCGAATGCACGCACAATCCTGCGTAGCCAAGATCAGCGGAACTGCGCAGCCTCGACGTCCCGTCCGCTTTAAGCTCGACGAAGTCCATCGGCGTTCTGGCGTCTACCCAGAAATTGCCCTCGGCATCGGGCTGGAATACGTAGCCGTTGAGGTCATCATCGACCTGCGACCAGATTTTCCCGCGCTGGGAGCTGGTTGCGGAAACCACTGGATATTGGCCATCTTTGCTCGCGTCCAGTCGTTCCGTAAGTGCATACGGATCCAGGAATTGGCCCGTCGCTGTATGGATGGCCGTGGACGCGCCGATCCAGAACGCTTCATCGTTGGCTGACAGGTCACCGGAATAGCTATAGGTTTGCTCAATCGAGACCGTCCCATCGATGATATCGGTCCATTCCGTTGCATGCGCACCATCTGCCATCACGCTGATCATCAGCGCCCCGAGTTTCATCTTCAAATTCATCTTCATGGTCGTCACTCCGCATCGTTGGTTTGGGTCTGTGCCCAATACGTCATGCACGCGAGCGGCCGCGACGCGGCCTTGCCGATGCATGCGCGGATCAAGATACTCGCGGCGGCGAACTCAGTTCCAAAACGTGACGGGAGAGCTATTGCGTGCGCGCAACAGCCTCAGTTGGCGGTGCGCGTCATCACGTCGTCGCGCGTCGGCATCGCCAGAGCGGCACCGCGGCGTTCGGTGGACAAGCCAGCGTAGGCACTGGCGTAGCGGATCGCGAGCGCCAGCGATTGCCCGGGTTCGCGCGCGAGTTCTGCGGCGAGTGCGCCGTTGAAAGCATCGCCGGCGCCAGTCGTGTCGATCGCGTTCGCCCTGATCGCGGCGATGCGATAGGTGGCGGCGGTGTCATTGAATTCAGAGGCTTCGGCATGCGAAACGAAACAACCGGCGGCACCGAGGGTGATGACAATGCTGCCGTTCGGATGCAGGCGGCGACACAGCGCGTGCAGATCGCTGCTCAAGGTCGCAGACACGGCTTCGGCGTCGATTTTCTCGCCGAGGATGCGCAAGCTCAATTCGGCGAATTCGGTTTCGTTCGGGGTGATCAAGTCGGCGAGTTGCAGCAGCGCGTCGTCGACCGGCGCGTCGACCGGCGCCGGATTCAGGATGGTGCGGCGGCGGGCTTCGCGGGCGATGGCGAGTGCGCGATGGATCGCATCGCGATCGACCTCGAGCTGCGCCAAAGTCACGCGAGCACGGCGAATGCGCGCGGCTTCGCGATCGATGAATGCCCTCGACAGCGCCGCATTCGCACCCGGTGCGACGACGATCACATTGCGTCCGCGGCCATCGACGAAGATGCCGGCGGAACCGGTGGCAACGTCGCGGTGGATTTCGTCGACCAGATCGATCGCGAAACCGGTGGCAAGCGTGCGCGCATTTTGCGCCGCCAGATCATCGCCGAGCGCGACCAGAAATCCGGTGGCGACGCCACTGCGTGCACAGGCCACCGCCTGATTGAAGCCCTTGCCGCCGGGTCCGCTGAGGTAGCGCCCGCTGCGCGTCGCGCCGGGCACCGGCAATTCATCGCTGACCCAGACGTGATCCTGATTGTACGAGCCGACCACGATCACATCGGACATGTCGGTTCAACCCAGTTGTGTCAACACGCCCGCGATGGTCGCGGTCATGAAGGTGGCGATGGAACCGCCGAGCACTGCACGCATGCCGAGCCGCGCCAGATCCTGGCGCCGATCGGGAGCGAGACCGCCGATGCCACCGATCTGAATCGCGATCGAGGAGAAATTCGCGAAACCGCATAGCGCATAGGTCGCAATCAGGGTGCCTTGCGGGGTCAGGGTCGCCGCCCCCTCCTTGAGATTCACGATGTCCGCGAGCGCGCTGTAGGCGACGAATTCGTTGAGCACGATCTTCTGTCCGATCAGTCCGCCCACGGTGACCGCATCGACCCAGGGCACACCGATCAACCACGCGATCGGCGCAAGCAGATAGCCGAGCAGATT
>JAYUXS010000343.1:0-8084 GCA_043752845.1 Lysobacterales bacterium
GCCTTGGGCCACGCTTGCAGATCAGTCGCACGATCGATGCGGCAACACGCAATCTGCGCATCCCGGCGCTGAGCGTGCAGCCGCTGGTGGAAAATGCGATCCATCACGGCGTGCAGGCGCTGTCCGAAGGTGGTCTCATCGCCATCGCAGCCATGCGCGACGGCCATATGTTGAACATTTCAGTGCGCAATCCGAAGCCGCGGATCGTTTCACCGCGGCTGGGAGGCAATCACATCGCACTCGGCAATATCCGTGAACGCCTGCGCATGCGCTATGGCGCCGCAGCGGCGCTGGAGGTTGAATCGACTGCCGACTACCATCTGGTCACCTTGCGGATACCGGCCGATGAAGCTGCTGATCGTTGATGACGAACCACTGGCCCGCGCGCGCCTGCGGGCGCTCGTCGCCGAACTCGCCATGCCGGGTGTTGAGGTCGTCGGCGAAGCCGTCGACGGCGTCGATGCCATCCTCGCGCACGAGAGCGCACCGGTCGACGTGGTGCTGCTCGACATCGCCATGCCGCGCATGGACGGACTGGAAGCGGCACGACACCTGAGCACGCTGGACCAGTCGCCGGCGGTGATCTTCTGCACCGCTTTCGACGAACATGCACTCGCCGCATTCGAAGCGCATGCCGTGGACTATCTGGTCAAGCCGGTATCGCGCGAGCGCCTGCGTGTCGCGATCGAACGCGCGCGACGTTTCTCCGGCGAGCAGATGCGCGACCTCGGCAGCGATGCCAAGGTGCTCGCACGCACGCACATCTGCGCGCGCATTCGCGGCAGTTTGCGTCTGGTGCCGGTAAACGAGATCGCGCATTTTCTCGCCGAAGACAAGTACGTCGTCGTACACCACGATCACGGCGAAGTCCTGATTGAGGAATCCCTGAAGTCGCTGGAAGACGAATTCGTGCGACAGTTCGTGCGCATCCATCGCAACTGTCTCGTTGCGATCGATCGCATCACCGCGCTCGAACGCAGCAGCGAGGGCGGGACCATGGCCATGGTGCGCGGCGCTGCACACCCGCTCGAGATCAGTCGCCGCTGCCTGCCCGTGGTGCGTGAGCTCGTCAAACATCTCTGAGGCCGCAATGAACCTGACTACCCTGCGCATCGCCACGCGCAAGAGCCCGCTCGCGCTGTGGCAGACGGAACATGTCGCTGCCCGGTTGCGTGCCGCTCATCCCGGGCTCCTGATCCAACTGGTGCCGCTGTCGACGCGTGGCGATGTCGTGCTCGATCGTTCGCTCGCGACGATCGGCGGCAAGGGGCTGTTCCTGAAGGAACTCGAGGAAGCGATGCAGGATGGTCGTGCCGATCTCGCCGTGCATTCGCTGAAAGACGTGCCGATGCAACTCGATGCGGGCTTCGCGATCGCGGCGATACTTGAGCGCGCGAACCCGTTCGACGCTTTCGTCTGCAATCGCCACGCCGATTTCGAGTCGCTGCCGCAGGCGGCCGTGGTCGGTACTTCGTCGTTGCGCCGGCAGGCGCAGATCCGCGCGTTGCGCCCTGATCTGCAATTGCGTGATCTGCGTGGCAACGTCAATACGCGTCTGGCGAAACTCGACGCCGGCGAATTCGATGCGATCGTGCTGGCCTGTGCCGGTCTGGAACGGCTCGGATTCGATGCGCGCATCCGCGTCGAACTGACGCCGCCACAGTTTCTGCCGGCGGTGGCGCAAGGCGCGATCGCGATCGAAACGCGCGAGGGCGATCAGCGTGTCGCCGATCTTTGCGCTGAACTGAATCATCACGACACGGAATTGCGTGTGCGCGCCGAGCGCGCCATGAATCGTGCGTTGCATGGTTCGTGTCAGGTGCCGATTGCCGGTTTCGCGAGCTTGCGCGGCGATGTCATGTCATTGCAGGCGTTGGTGGGCGATGCGGACAGCGGCGAATTGATTCGTGCCGACGCATCTGGATCATCCACAGACCCGGAGGCGCTCGGGCTGGCCGTGGCCGCGAAACTGCGTGCGCTCGGCGTCGATCGACTGCTTGGTCATCATCACTGACCACAAAAGAGAAAGCGCGCCGAAGCGTGCTCTGTCTTGAACATGTCGAACCGAATCAGATCGAACAGGATCAGATCAAACAGGATCAGAACCCGTAAACCAAATTCACCGTGGTCAGCGTGTCCGTTTTCTTGACCGGCGCGATCACGTCGGTGTTGTGGCGCACCTGCAGGCCGGCCTTGATCGCGAACTTCTCGCTCATCGAAACCTGCACGCCGAAATCGTTCTGCGCGAAGGTGTTGTCCTTGCCGCTTTCGATCAGCAGCGTGTCGAACAGCGACGTATTGCCAGTCAACTTGTGGCTGAAGTTCATGTGGCCGCGGGCGATGAAATCACCGTCGCTGTCCTGCTCGACGAAGCTGCCCGGTGCTGGGGTCACGACAAACAGATCGACCGGCTGGTAGCGGCGGTAACCCGGCGCGATTTCGAATGCGAGCTTGGTGGTGTCGTCGTCGATCGCCTTGTAACCGAAGCCGGCCGCGACCGTGCTCTGGTATTCGTAAGGCGCGAAGTCGTCGTTTTCATGACGAGCCGATCCGAACAGGTAGGCGCGTTCGCTGAGCTTGTAGCCGGCCTTGCCGCCGAGCTCATAGCGGTTCGCGGTGTTGACGTTCGAACTCTCGGTGCGCAACGCCAGCACATAGGCGTTGTACAACCAGTGTTCTTCCTCGAAATTGAAATCGAGCTTGCCGTTGACCGTCAGGTTGTCGGCATTGCCCTTCGACAGCACCAGGCCGAATTCGCCATGACCGCTCCAGCCTTCATCGGCGATGGCGCCGAACGAGATTGCCGACGCGATCGCGGTGAGCAGAATCTTGTTGATCATCATATTGCTCCATGTTGTTTGCAGTCGCCGATTGGCGCGCGGATGAAAAAAACGCGCGTAATCCTAGTCAAGCGCAATGAATCGCTGATGAAGCCGGCGCTCAGCGGCGGGCGTCGACCTCGTAATAGGTGCTGACGACGTGGCGTGCTTCGGCGAAGAACAGCCAGCGTGAGACGAAAATCCCGAGCATCTGCCAGACGCAGGCGAGCAGCATTGCGATTGCAGCGAAGCGGGCCGATACGAACGCGGCCAGCACGATGCAGGTGGAGCAGACCAGGGTGCCGCAGATCAGGGCCAGCCAGCGCAGCCGCGGTGCGCGTTCGCGCGCGAACCGGAACACCATTTCACGGGTGACGAAGCTGTCCTCGCTATGCGGTTTCTCGAAGCTGCGCACACGCACCGAGTTGTCGAGGGCAACCGCGGCCGATGCGCGCGGCACCTCCAGATGATCCAGGCGATGCCAGTAGTACAGCTGGACTGTCCAGGCGAGGGCATTGCTGATCAGCGCGGTGTACATCGGCATGCGTAGTCGCTCCACCGGCAGAAAAATTGAGAGCAACAACAGGGCCAGCATGCAGCCGCTGGCCAGCGCAAAGCCGATGTAAAGCGCCGGCACAAGTGGCTGGTGCCAGGCCGGAATCGTGCGCAACGACGCGTAGATCATCGAAGTGGCGTAGACGGTGAGCAAAGCGAGCACGATCGCAACGGGACCGAGCCAGCGCTGATGTGCGGCGTCGAGCCAGCTGCAGCTTGCGAACAGCATCAGTAGTGCCGGTACGTAGCAGGCGATGGCGAGCACGCCTTCGCGCGACAGCCAGGAGCTGCGCCATTGCGACAGCGCACGCCAAGCACGTTCGGGACGGCCGAGATGCGCGAGCGAGGCGAACAGTCCAATGGTGATCAACACCAATGCGAGGATCAGCCCGACCGGTGCATAGCCGGAAGGCAACGGAAGGCGATGAAATGGGATCAGCCAGCCGAGCCAGATCAGCAGGCCATAGCCGGCGCCGGACAAGGTGGTGAAGGCGATGACTGATAAGGCTGGATGCATGTCAGCGGCTCAGCAAACGGTCGAGCCAGCGCAACACTGGCGGCAGTGCGTCCGGTGAAGCCGATTCTGTCGGCGTATCGGCACAGCGCTGACGCGGTCGCGGCGGCAGATACTTGTTCGTTGGCGCGTAGCCTAGTTCCGGCATCAGATCGCGGCCATCGCGTTCGCGTGTGCGTCGCGACACTTCCGAATCCGGATCGGCAAAATCCCCGAACAGGCGTGCGCCTGTCGGGCAGGCAAGCACGCAGGCTGGTTGCCGGTCTTCTTCAGCCAGGGTTTCGTTGTAGATGCGGTCGACGCAGAGCGTGCATTTCTTCATCACGCCCTGCTGCTGGTCGTATTCGCGCGCGCCATACGGGCAGGCCCAGGAACACAGTTTGCAGCCGATGCACTTGTCGTAGTCGACGAGCACGATGCCGTCCTCCGGCCGCTTGTAGCTGGCGCCTGTCGGGCACACGGTCACGCAAGCGGCGTTCGCGCAATGCAGGCAGGAACGCGGAAAATGCAGGCTCATGCCATCCGCTTGGAGCGGTCCGCCCAAAGGCAGCACCGACGCCGCCGAAGCCTTTTCAGGCAAATGTGGGAGCGGCCTCCGGCCGTGATTTTTTTCTCCAGTAGCCCGCAATTCGCGGTCCGTCTCCAAGGTGTAGCTATGCACGCGGTTGAACCAAACGCCGAGCGGATCGGCGCCGTGCGCATCGACATCGGTCAGCGGGCCGAACTGGCCGCCGTCATTCCACTCCTTGCACGACACCGCGCAGGCATGACAGCCGACGCAAATGTCGAGGTCGATCAACAGACCGAGTTTCTTCGGCGTATTGGCGGGCAACATCGTCATGGCGTGGCCCTAGCCAAACTGACGCGCAAATCAAACCACGCCGCCTGACCGGTGATCGGATCGGCGTTTGCGTAGCGACGCTTCGGGGTCTGGTCGTGGATCAGCGGATTCAACAGGAAGCCTTTTTTTGACTCGGGGGCGTCGTTCGACAATGCCCAGGCGCCACGGCGTTTGCCGATCGCATTCCAGGTCCACACCGTGTTTGGCTCGACGCCATCGTGCAACGCGATCGGCACATCGATCGCACCGGCGTGACTGCGCAGTGTCGCGAAATCCCCCTCGGCCAAATTGAGTCGCGTTGCGGTCTGCGGATGCACATACAGGGCATTGCGCGTCGTAATCTGGCGCAGCCACTTATTCTGCGAACCCCAGGCGTGATACATGAACATTGGACGCTGTGTCAGCGCATGCAGCGGGAATTCGGCAAGATCGATTTCGGATCCTTCGAATGGCGCGTACCAGAACGGCAGCGGATCGAAATAGCGCGCGACGCGTTCGCGTTCGCCCTGCGCCGGCTGCACCGGTCCGTGGCCCAGCGCGGCGAGGCGAAAGCGCTGCAGCGGCTCCGCATAAAGTTGCACCGGCAACGGTTTCCAGCGGCCATCGGCGGGGCGTGGCAACAATCCGAGCCCGGCCGCCCATTCGAAGTAGTCGCGATTCGCGAACTTGAAGTAGCGCGCCGACTCCGGCATCTCCACGCGCCAGTGATGGTCATTCGCGATATAGCGATCGAGTTGCTGCGGATTCGGACCGCCAACGCCGTGCTTCGTGCCGTCGCCGCGCCAGCCGGCGAGCAGACCGACACCGGGCGCGCGCTCGTGCTCGACGATGTATTGCGGGAAGCCGCGCGGATACTTCGCGCTGCCATCGGGCTTCGTCATGCCAGGCAGGCCAAGGCGGGCACCGAGATCAAGCAGCACGCTCTGGAACGGACGCACATCACGATCCGGCAAGACGACCGGCGAGCGGATCGCGTCGGCAACACCGTCGGCGTCCGAGATCGGGCGATCAAGGATCGAGATGCAGTCGTGGCGTTCAAGGAAAGTGGTGTCCGGCAACACCAGATCCGCGAACTGCACGGTTTCCGACAGATACGCGTCCGAGTAGATGATGTGTGGAATCTTGTAGCCACCGTCGGCGTCGCGATCGGTCAGCATGCGTTGGGTCTCACCCGTCGCCATCGCGCTGTTCCAACCCATGTTCGCCATGAACATCAGCAGCGTATCGATCTTGTAGGGATCGCCGGCATGCGCATTGCGGATCACGGTGTGCATCAGGCCATGAATGGCGAGCGGGTGTTCCCACGAGAACGCCTTGTCGATGCGTCGTGGCGAGCCATCGGCATGCACCAGCAAGTCGTTGGGCGACTGCGGATAGCCAAGCGGCGCGGCATCGAGTGCGCCATTGTCCTTGCGCGATTTACCCGGTCGATTCGCGGGCGGCGTGCCCTTCGGATACGGCGGCTGTGAACGGAACGAGCCCGGTGACTCGATCGCGCCGAGCAGCAGTTGCAATACATGCAGCGCACGACAGGTCTGGAAGCCATTGCTATGCGCCGAGATGCCGCGCATCGCATGCATCGCGACCGGCCGCCCGATCATTTCGTCGTGTACGCGCCCGGCCCAGTCGGTCCAGCGCACCGGCAGTCTCACGGCGTGATCGAACGCGTTCTCGGCCAGTTCGCGCGCGATGCGCTCGATGGTTGCGGCCGCGATGCCGCATTGTTCGGCGACCGCAGCTGGTGCGTATTGCGCGTCGAGATAGCGCGAGGCGAGACGATGGAATACCGGTTGTGCCTTGCGCCCGTCGGCCAGTGCGTAGTCGCCGACCACACGCGGCTGGATGTCGATGCTCAGCGCGTCGACGATGATGAGTGCCGAGTCGGTCGTGGCCGCCGCACACAACGCATTTCCGTCCGCATCGCGCGCGACCAAACCGTCATCGGCCGAACCCGGCGCATCGATCACCAGATGATGCGCATCGGTGTAACGCACCAGATAGTCGAGATCGATGCGGTCGGTGCGCAGCAACTCGTGGATCAGGGCCATCGCGAACAGGCCGTCGGTGCCTGGGCGGATGCCGATCCATTCGTCGGCAATGCTTGCATACCCAGTACGGATCGGGTTGATCGCGACGATCTTGGCGCCGCGCGTTTTCAGTTTCCCGAGCCCGATCTTGATCGGATTCGAATCATGGTCTTCGGCCACGCCCCACATCATCAGATAGCGGGTGTGCTCCCAGTCCGGTTCGCCGAATTCCCAGAACGACGAGCCGAACGTGTACATGCCGGCCGCCGCCATGTTGACCGAGCAGAAGCCGCCATGCGCGGCATAGTTCACTGTGCCGAATTGCTGGGCCCACCAGCCGGTCAGCGCTTGCGACTGGTCACGGCCGGTGAAGAACGCAAGTTCGTCCGGATTGCGCGCGCGGATCTTCGCCAACCAGTCGGTCGCAAGCGCGAGCGCTTCGTCCCATTCGATTTCGCGAAATTCACCAGCACCGCGTTCGCCGATGCGCAACAGCGGCTTCGTCAGTCGCGCTGGTGAATAATGTTGCTCGATGCCGGCTGAGCCCTTCGCGCACAAAACCCCCTTGTTCACCGGGTGCGCGCGATTGCCCTCGATGTAACGGATGCGGCCGTCTTTCAGATGCACTTTGATGCCGCAGCGGCAGGCGCACATGTAGCAGGTCGTGGTTTTGACGGTGTCGCCGACCGGTTCATGCAGATTGAGATTCGCGTGCGTCATCGCGGCATTTCAACACGAAGCGGTGCCGCACTGGAACGGGTCAGCGCTTTGGAATGCCCATGCATTCGTCGCTGAGGTTCGGTTTTTCCGGATCGTCGCAGTCGCGCGGCAGATACAAGCCATCGTGATGTCCGCGCTGGATTTCTCGACCTGGATCGCGGCCTCCGGTCAAGCCCATGAAGTCGGTGATGTTGTTTGCACCTCGGGTTTGCATCAACAAGCCGATGACAGCCTGAGTGCGCTTCTGCAGCGACGGCGGCGGTGCCTTGAGGTGAAAATCGGCGTCGGTAAACGGCACATCGCGCCCCGGCAACTGCGTGTTCGAGCGCGGCGTCGAGCCGGGTGCGCGCCCGGCCATGTCACTGGCGATGCCGTTCACATCGCCCAGCAATTTGCCGGCAGAAACCGCCAAGGGCGGTGCTTCGTCGTGTACAGGGCTCGGTTCGCGCACTGCCGTCTCGGCCGCGGTCACCGTCGGTGTCGACATCGGAAAAGGCACCGCGTAGACGCGCAAGACCTCCATTTCCAGAACCTCGGGCGGTGGCACCGGATCAGGATTGAAATAGAACACTTCCATGACCGCCGCCGCACGCTGCTCGTGCGCGCGC
>JAYUXS010000344.1:0-3486 GCA_043752845.1 Lysobacterales bacterium
GGTCTGGCGCAACAGCGAAACTTCGTTGAACGCGATCGCCTCGGTGGTGGTACCGGACTCGGCGACCGCGGTCATTTCCAGCGGACGCAGTTGCGTCGGCCGCGCCCGTTCAAGGCGGGCGCACAAGTCACTGGCCTGATACTGGTTCATCAGGAACCCGACGCTGCCGAGCTTCATGCCGTACACCGGCTTGTTCAAGTCGCGGTAACGATGCAAAGTCTGCAGCATGAAGCCGTCTCCCCCGAGCGCGACGATGACCTCAGCGTCGGCCGGCTTGATCTCGCCATGCTCGGCACGCAGCACCGCCAACGCGGCTTGCGCTTCCTCGGTCTTGCTCGCGGCGAAGGCGATACGGTTGCTCATGGCGCGCAGGATGCCGCAAGCACGCCGCGCGCGATAGCGCGGCGATCAATCGTCGAAGCTGTCAGTCAGCAACGAGCCGCCCGGCCCGGGATGGCTGAACAGATGCATGCGCAAGCGCCGGTCCGGCGTCAGATAAAGGAACGCGAACGATTGCAGCAGCGCGCTCACGTTGCGGTCGCCAAGCAAGTTGGTGAAACCCGCAGGCGTAACCGCAAAGCGCAACCAGGTTTCCAGTGTGACTTCGCTCGCGTTCACCGGCTGCAGGCTGAACGCGCCACTGACCGCGTTGCCGCTGCAGCCCGCGGCGACTCGCGTTAGCGACCCGGCGCGCCGATTGTCGCTTGCCGATTCACTCGAATCCGTTCGCAAACACCTGCACCTGCGGCACACCGAGGACCAGATGGATGCCGCCGCGAGTTTCAGTGAGCACTTTTTCTCCGGGCACGCCGACAGCGAGATCATCGGTGCCGTCGCCATTGAAATCCCCGACCGTGAGCGTCGCACCGAAGAAGTCCGAACTCTCACTGCTGTCGAGCAGGCCATCGAAGCCCTGATGCAGACGCTGCGGCGTGCTCGAAACAAGGCCGCTCGCCGAACCGCGCAGCACCAGAACATTGCCGCTGGTCGGAGTCAGATCGGGAATGCCGGGATAGCCGATCGCGAGGTCGTCGAAACCATCGCGGTTGAAATCTCCGATCGCGACGCTGTTGACGAAGGTGAACTCGACGCCAGCGACGAGACCGGTCGCGATCGACTGATCCAACACATAGTTTAGGCCCTGCAGCGTGAAGATGCTCAACGTTGAATTCGAATTCTTCTGTACGAATTCGCTGCTGCCGTTGCCGTCGAAGTCGCCGAACGCGATCGTGTCGTCCGACGACGGCAGGCGCTGACGGCGTTGTTCGACGCTGCCGATACCGGTGATCAAGCTCACCTCGCCGGCACCGACGCCGCGCAACGCGACCACTGAACCGGCGCCGACAAATTCGCTGCCCCAGCGATCGTTCGCCGAGATCGACGTGCCGACGAGATTGCGGATGTCGGAGAGCAGGTCGTCGCCGCCCAGGAATGCGGTGCCGGACGACAGAAACGCATGGCGGGTGACGCTGCCGACATTGCTCACCGGACCGGTCGCGTTGGTTCCGGAGCGACTGACGAACAACCGGCCGAACAGACCGCCGCGACCGACCAAACCGCTGCCGGTGCGTTCATTCGCGAACTCACCATTGATGATGCCGGTACGGTCGGTGCGCAGCACATCCGTCGCATCACCCAGAAAGCCGTAAGCGGCACCACTGTTCGACAACGAACCGACGTCCTCGCCGGGCGCGCCGATGAACAGATCACCACAGCCATCGTTGTTGAGGTCGGCAATCGTCGCGCTCGTGCCGAACAGGTCAGCACTTTCAACCGCACCCGGGACGCCAGCGACGCCCTGATGCCATTCGAAGCTCGCGGTCGCCGACGGACCGTTCAGCCCGCGCGTCGGAATCACCGTCACCACGCCGCCGGAAATCTGGTTGCCGCTGACATTGACCGAGGACCCTGGCTGCAGCACGACCAGATCGTCACGGCCATCGCAGTCGAGATCGCCCGTGACCATGCCGTCGAATCCGAAGCTGCCATCGGGCGCACCCTTCAGCAGGTTTTCACCGACGACGAGAAAACGGTCGCCGCTGCCGGACAGTTGCGCCGATGCCGACATTGCACTGCACAGTGCGATCGTCGCGCACAGCATGCGCGGCGCGCAGTGCATTCCTTGGTGAATTGTCCGCTGCATGTTTCGCACTCCTCGTTCAAGTCGCCATTCAACGCAGCACGCAGTTCACCGCTGCCCATGGTCGACAGACAGAACCCGGAATCGGTGCGACTCCCGCCAAACCTCGTAAAGCCGGCACCGATCGGAGCACGCTTTTGGCACGACCATGGTGCCCGGATGCGCGACCGACGTCGACGCGAACGCCGGCTTGATCGCGTTAGGCACGCTGCGCGACAGCTTTCATTGCCTGACCACTTTCGCTGGCAACGCTATTCGAACGAGTCCGCAAACATCAGTTCGCTCTTGTAGACATGCGGTTCGTTGCCACTCGAACCGATCGCGGCGCTGAACACGGCATGGCCGTTGATAGCGACAAGTTGCGCCGGGTTTGATCCGAGTTCACCTGCGGCAAGATTGAAGCCGCGAATGGCGCCGGGAACACCTGCGAAAAGTTCGCGGCCGAAATCGGTGTTGCCCAGACGAAAATTTCCTGTCATCAGCAATTCACCATTCGCAAGGCGCAACAGGTTTGCCGGCACGATCCCGCGCGTCTGCTCAAGCGTGCTCGTTCCCGTGGAACTGCCATCGCTGACATGCACGGCCTTGACCCCATTTTGCTTGGCGATGAACCAGACTTGTGCGCCATCCGTCACCGGCTCGACTGGCGCGGATCCGGCTGCGCCGGTTTCGAGATCGACGATCAGTCCGGTACCTGCACCGCTGCCATCGCTGACGCAAGGCTCCATGCCCGGGGAATCAAAGCTTCGGCACGGAAAGAACACACGCGAACCAAAACCGATCGCATTGCGGGCGGCGCCGAATAGCGCCGGATCGACCACCAGCGAATCCAGACCGGACTCGAAGCCCGTCACCAGTTCGGGCAATGCGAAACTGCCGAAGGCCGATCCGTCACTGATGTACAGCTCGATACCGCTCCCCTGCTGTGTACCGGCGAACAGCAACGCATCCGGTAACGCGACACCACCGCGTAGCTGCGTTGAAGCGGTACCCGCTGCGATATCCGCGACCGGCACCAATGCATCACCAACGGCGTTGATACGCCACAATTCCTGGCCGTCGCTGCTGCGCTCACCGGCGACGAACAACGTGTCCGCTGCCGGCAACCATGGCCCGATGAACCTCGTCGTTTCGACCGGCGCGGCCAGTTCCACGGTTCCTGCCGCAGTGCCGTCAGTGCGAAACAGCCGGCGCAGAAACGTCTGGCTGGTCGACGTGCGCGCGAAAAAATACGCTTGATCACCGAGCACTGCGAAAAATTGCGGACCGCTGCCGGCGGCGTTGTTGCCGGCCAGGGTATCGGCGAGCTTGAGCGTACCCGAAGCGGTGCCATCGGTGATCCAGGG
>JAYUXS010000345.1:0-8079 GCA_043752845.1 Lysobacterales bacterium
GCATCGGCCTTCACCGACACGCCGAATCCACCGGAGTGATTCCAGGTCGCACCGCCGTCGTTGCTGTGAAACACGTCGTAGCTGCCAACGACGGTCCACAGATCGCCGCCGACGCCGAACGACAAGCGGTCGATGCTGCCGCTGGCAGAGAGGGTCGTTGCGGTGAAGTTATTGCCGCCGTTGGTGCTGACGTAAAGCGGCTGGTTGCCGACGCCGCCATTCACCAGCCCGACGAATACGCGCAGCGGATTGGCGGGGTCGAACCGGATCGCGGTCACGGTCACGTCGTCCGGCAATCCAAGACCGACTTGCGTCATCGTCAATCCGCAGTCGTCGCTGCGATGGAGCATGGGTCCGCGACCGCTGCCGGTTGTTGCGGTCCCGAGTAGCAGCGCGCAGGGCTGGCCGGCGCCCGGGATATCGGACATGGCCGTCGGATGCACATCACTCGACAGGCTGTCCGGGAGGATCGCCCAGGTCGTGCCGCTGTTGTCGCTGCGGTAGATGCGTCCCCAGGAATCGAACGTGTAGAGCTTGGCCGGCTGCTCGGCGTCGAGCATCAACGGCAGCGGATAAACGGTGTCGGCAACGATGCCATTGCTCGCCGACGTCCAGGTATTGCCGCCGTCCACCGAGCGGAACACGCCGCCCGGCGTGGTCGCATAGGCTTTCGATGGCGTGACCGGGTCAAACAAGATTTCGTGGACGTGTCCACCCAGTGGGCCGCTGCTGGTCCATTCGGCATTTCCGGCAAAGGCTGCCGAAGCAAACAGCACACCGCAAAGACCAATCTTGGATATTCGCATTGCAATTCACTCCGGGCACGGCGGAAAAACAATGGGATCGGTTTCCAGACCATCGCTGAACAAGATCGGGTTGAAGCAGGCGGGCCCGCCGACGAACCGGATCGAATCCGCTTCCGGGCGATAGCTGCCAAAACCGCCGGCGGTGAGGTTGACCTGCCAAGTATCGATGCCGATGCGTGTCGCATTCGCGGAGAAGTCGTACCAGCCGAGGTTGTCCTCGTCGCCCGGGATCAGCGGCGCGAAGGTGCGAAACGTCCACAGCGGCGAGCTGAACATCGCGCCGTGATAGCGGATCCGAATGCTCGCGCTGCTGCATCCGACGACTTCAAAGCTGTTGCTGCCGAGCGAATGCGCGAAGAAGAAGTCGGCGCTGTCGGGTACCGCGTCCAACCCCAGTGCTGCTGGATCCACGAGTTCGACATCCACCGCCTGCGCCGTCCCACTCGCGCATTCGCTGGCACCGCTGCCGGAGACAACGTCGGTCGTTACGAACGAACTGGCGGTGCCACGGAAAATCACGCCTGTGGATCCGACGTCTTTTTGCACCGCATCCATCGTCCCGTCGCCGTTGCCATCACCCGGTCCGTCGATACCGCCGGGCACATCCGGCGCCTGATTCTCGGTGGCATCGGGCACGCCATCGCCATCGCCATCCGGCAGGCGGGTGATGCTGACCACACCGATATCGGTACCTGCATGCAACTGGTTCGGGTTGAACGGATCAACGGCGATCGTGTAGGCGGACTCGGCCGGCAGGCCGATGCTGATCGAGAGCCAGACGATGGTGTTGTTTGCCGGATTCCAGACACCACGATAAATCGCGCCGGGATTGGATTCGTAACCACCCGCGGCAGCGTAAATGATATTCGGGTTCTGCGGATCAAATGCCAGCGCACGCAGTTCGACGCTGCTGTTGATGCCGTCATCCTCCTGGAACCAGGTGTCGCCGGCGTCGTCACTGCGATAGATCGTCGAGAATCCGGTTGAGCGCAGGTCGGTGAGTGCCGCCCATAGAATGTTGCTGTTGTCCGGGTCGATCAGCAGGGCCGCGACATCAAGCTGGGTATTGGTGAAACCGGCCTTTCTCGGCAGGCCATTGCTGGACAAGTGCGTCCAGGTCGCGCCCGCATCGTTGCTCTTGAACAGGCCGCTCGCGAGGTCGGCGGGCACAATCGCGTCGCTGGTGTTGTAGTCGTCGTAGACCGCCTCGGTGCCGAGATACAGCACGTCGCTGTCGTTCCGATCGACGACCAGTGCATTCGGCGTGATGCGTTGCGACAGGTTGCTGTTGGCGAAACTGGTGGGCAGACCACTGACGCCGCCATCGAGACGATTCCATGTGGCGCCGAGGTCGTCTGTGCGCACGATGCGATGGTCGAATTCGAGGCTGGTCACCGCCAGTGGCGCGCGTATGGGAACAAACTTGCGGCCTTCGGCGAGCGCATAAATGGTTTGCAGGCCACCGGTCGTGCAAGGCCCGGACGGCGGCGGTACTGGGCACGAGCGTGGGTCAAGGGCGATGCTGCGGATCAGTCCGATGTTCACCTTGCCAGTGCCGCCGTCGACCGGCAGATCGCCGTCCATGCTCAGCCAGTTCTGGCCGTTGTTGACGCTGCGAAACAACCCCGCGCCAGCGTATCCGGCTTCGACGCCGGCGTTGGAGCCGCCTGCATAAAGTACGGTGTTCGCGATGTTGCCGCCAAGCGTGCTCGGATCAATTCGGATGACCTGCAATTCATTGGCGCGGATGCCGGTGTTGAGCGGTGACCACGACAATGCCTGGTCAGTGCTGCGATACAGGCCGGGAGTAGTCACGGCATAGCCACTATGACCGGCGAACAGCACGGCGCTGCCGGTCACGGCGCTCAGGCTTGGGTGCGGATGGATCGCGAGTGCGCGCACGCCAACGCCCGGCGGATTGCTGGTGCTGGGTAGCCACACGGGTGCGCCTTGCTCGCGCACGAACACGCCAGAGCCATCGGTGGTCGCGAACAGGGACGTGCCGGGTGCGGGATATCCGGGTTGCGGCATAAGTCGCGATACGGCGGCGCGAATCGGGACGTTGCCTGGCACCGAAGTGTAGGAAATATTCGGCGTCAACCCGTCGTTGTAAGGTAAAAACAAGGCTGATGGCGTCGGTGCAAGCCAGACGAAGGCCCCATCGGCGCGACCGAAATACGCCTTGTTTGGGTCGGTCGGATGCGCGGTAATCACGGCCGCCGGGCCATGCGGTCCCGACCAATTGGCGCCGCCATCGGAGCTGTGATGAATCTGGTAATCGACCACCGCGAACAATGCGCCGGTCGCACCATTGCCGGGAATGAAACTCAAGTCCTGAGCCGCGGGTTGATAAGTCAGCGTGCTGAACAGGTTCAAGCTCGGCGAAAAGTTCATGCCGCCATCGTCGCTGCGATATAGCGATGCGCGGTCCATCGCACTGCCGCCGATGCCGACAAAAACGATATTCGCGTCGAGTGGATCGACCGTGATCGTCGCAATCTGCGCGTCTGCGGGCAACCCTGCGCCAATGCGTGAAAACGTGGTGCCACCGTCGCTGCTTTTGAACAACTGCGGCAATCCTGTCGCCACTTGCGACTCGCCGCCGATGAACAAGGATCCGCTTTCACCGGCAACATCACTGATCACGTAGAACAGAAAGTCGCTCGGCAGGTCATGGTCGAGAATCTGCCAGCTCAAGCCGCCGTCTTCGGTGCGATACAGGCGCAGAGACGAATCAAAGGTGTAGAGCGTGTCCGGCAATTCGCGATCGAGGGCCAACGGCAACGGATAGATGCTGCTGGCGACGAGGCCGTCGCTGACGCGCGCCCAACTGGCGCCGGCATCGGTGGTCTTGTAAACAGCGCCACGCGTGGTGACGTAAGCGATCGACGGTTGCGCCGGATGGAATTTCATCTCGAAAACACCGCCACCCAGCGGCCCGGCGCTCGTCCATTCGGCATCGCCTGCGGCGGCCGAACCCGCGATCAGAATGCCGAGGCAACAAGCCAAAAATCGCGCGGTTCGCATCGATCAATCCTTGCCGAGAGCGTCGATCCTAACGCCGCATGAACCACAAGACGTTACCGCGACGTGAACGGTGAGCCTAGTCAGACCGACGGTACCCGCACTAGCTCGGTTAAAGGTTCTGATAGTTCGGTCCGGCGCCGCCTTCCGGCGTCACCCAGTTGATGATCTGGTAGGGATCCTTGATGTCGCAAGTCTTGCAGTGGACGCAGTTCGCAGCATTGATCTGCAAGCGTTTTCCGGCCCCGTCCTGAACGATTTCGTAGACCCCGGCGGGGCAGAACTTCGTGCACGGATTGCCAAACTCCTCGACGCAACGGGTGATGCAGATGTTGGTATCGGCCACCTGCAGATGCACCGGCTGGTCTTCGTCATGTTCGGTCGCCGAAAAATACACCGCCGCCAAACGGTCGCGCGGCGGCAACGAGCGGTCGACCCAAGCGCGGTCGACGCTGCCGATCTCGTCCACACGCTTGAGTTGCGCAGGATCTGCGTGGTTGCGCAGCGTCCACGGCGATAGACCTGCGGTAACGGTTTCCCAGCCGGCATTGATCATGCCCATCCACAGCCCGCCATGGAAACCGGGCTTGATGTTGCGCACCTTCTTCAATTCGGCGACCACCGGCGAAGCACGCAGTGCGACATCGAAACCGGCGACGCTGTTTGTGCGTGCGATGTGTTCGGCCGCGATCATGCCGCCGCGCATCGCCTGATGCGTCCCCTTGATCTTTGGCACATTGAGCGTACCGGCGCTGTCGCCGAGCAGGATCGCGCCCGGCATTTCAACCTGCGGCAGCGACTGGAATCCGCCGGCGGCAATCGCGCGCGCGCCGCCCGACAGGATCGTCCCGCCTTCGAGCATGGGTTTGACCAGCGGATGATGTTTGAGTTGCTGGAACAGTTCGAACGGCATCAGTTTCGGGTCGCTGTAGTCGAGCCCGCAGACGTAGCCGATGGCGATGCGATCCTGGTCGAGGTGATAGATGAAACTGCCGCCGTAAGTCGCGTTGTCGGACGGCCAGCCGAAGGTGTGGACGATGCGTCCCGGCGTGACGCGCCCAGTGGGCACCTGCCAGAGTTCCTTCATGCCGACCGAGTAGGTTTGCGGGTCACTGAATTTGTCGAGTTCGTAGCGTTTGATCAGTTGCTTCGACAGATGTCCGCGTACGCCTTCCGCGAGCACGGTGATGCCAGCATGGATATCGACGCCTTCGGCATACGCGGGCTTGTGCGAACCGTCCTTGGCCACGCCCATGTCGCCGATGCGCACGCCGCACACGGCACCATTGGCATCGAACAACGGCTCGGCCGCGGCAAAACCCGGAAAGATCTCGACGCCGAGGGCTTCCGCCTGCGGCGCCAGCCAGGCGCACATGGCGCCGAGCGAGACGATCACATTGCCGCGGTTGTGCATCTGCGGCGGTAGCGGCAGTTTGTATTGTTTTTTCGATGTCAGCAGATAGAACTCGTCGGACTTGGCATCCACACAGATTGGCGGCGGTGATTTGCGCCAGTGGGGCAGCAGTGCGTCGAGCGGAGCGGTTTCGATCACCGCGCCGGACAGGATGTGCGCACCAATCGTCGATGCCTTTTCGATCACGCAGACGCTGGTGTCGGGTTTCAGCTGCTTGAGGCGGATCGCGAACGCGAGCCCGGCCGGCCCGGCACCGACGACACAAACGTCGTACTGCATCACTTCGCGTTCGCTCATGTCCGCTCCGAGGTTGAATCAAGCCGCATTATCCGGGTGCTTGCCCTCGTACGGCAATGAATGCTTCGCGGGCAACGGCTACGCTTGCAGGATGAACCAGCATAATTTCGAAACACGGGTGCGTTTTGTCTCCGAACTGGCGCGCCGCCTGCACCAGTACGGCACGTCGGCGCCGCGTCTGGAGGGGGCAATCAACACGGTCAGCGCGCGTCTGGGCCTGTTACCCACGAGTCTGTCAACACCGACATCGATCACCCTCGCATTTGCCGACCCGGAAGATGGCGAAGACCCGTTGCCGCGCATCACCCTGGTGCTGCGCGTGAATCCGGGCGACGTCAATCTGCGTCGACTGTGTCAAGTCGACGAGATCGCCGATCGCGAATATCCCGACGAAGCGGCACTCGCACGCGGCCTCGACGAATTGCGGGCGCTGCGTTCCGGGCTGTCGACGCGTGCTGCCTCGATGCAGGTCGCCAGTTTCGGCATTGTCGGCGGCACCGTCGCGGCCTTGATCAAGGGTTCTTGGGCCGATGTCGCGGCCGCGACCACGATCGGCATCCTGATCGGCCTGCTCGCGCTGATCGCCGAACGTCGACCGAATTTCGCGCCGTCTTTCGAAGCGGTTGCCGCGTTTGTCGCGATGTTTCTCGCCTCGATTGTGGCAGCTACCCTGCAGCCGATCGATGTGCGCAGCGTGCTGATCGCCGCGATCATCGTGCTGATGCCGGGCCTAACTTTGACCACAGCGATGGTCGAATTGTCGACCCAGCATCTGGTCGCTGGCAGCGTACGCTTGATGGGGGCGGCAGCAATCCTGCTGAAACTGTCGCTGGGTACCGTCGCTGCCGTGCAACTGGCCAAGGTCTGCGGTCTGGTCGCTTTGCCGGGTGATTTGCTGCCGGTGCCGTCCTGGGCCGAGTGGGTGGCGTTGCTCGCCGCCAGTTATTCCTTCGCCGTATTGTTCCAGGCAGCGCGCCGGGACTATCCGCTGGTCATGGCGGCGGCTTGGCTCGGCTACCTCTCGACCCAGTTGGCGAGTCACTGGGCCGGGCCGGAGTTCGGGGTGTTCGCCGGCGGGCTGGTGGTCGGCAGCGCAGCCAATGTCTTCGCGCGCTGGAAAAACCGTCCGGGTGCGCTGATCCGCGTGCCCGGGATTATTCTGCTGGTGCCGGGATCGGTCGGTTTCCGCAGTTTGTTTTTTGCGTTCGAGCGCGATGTCTATTTGAGCGTCGATACCGCATTTTCATTGCTGGCCATCCTGATTGCACTCGTTGCCGGACTGTTGTTCGGCAATCTGCTGATTCCACCGCGGCGATCCATTTGAGTTTGCGATCTGAACGAAAAGACCGGCAATCACCGGTCTTTTCGTTTTGCGGTATCTGCAAAATCAAGCGATCAGAAAGTCTTTCTCTTTCTTGCCAGCGGCCAGCGCATCGGCCAGCCAGCGCGGGCGCTTGCCGCGGCCAGCCCAGGTTTCCTCGGCATTGGCCGTATTCCGGAATTTCGGTTTCACTTTGGTGCCTTTGGATTTGCTGCGGCCGCGTTTGCCGCCAAATACCTGCTCCAAGGTCAGACCTTCGTCGGCGAGCAGTTTCAGAATTCGCTCGCGCACTTTCTGCACGCCTTCGGTCGCGATTTCTTCCTTGCGCTTTTCGGCGCGGAGAATCAGGTCATTCAGCTGGGTTTGCGTGAGCTTTTTCAGATCGATTGCCATCATTAATCCCTTGGTTGAGTCGCCGATGATGCTGAAAATCAAGAAAATGGCAAGTGTGAACTGAATCACAGGGCGCAATCGGTCGGTTTGCTGTGACCAAGGTTTACCGGCGATTCCCCGCGACTTGGCGTGCTTGCTGCATGAAGGATTCACTTAGCGCTTGACCGCGCGCCCGATCAGCGGCAAAAAGACGGTATTGGATACAGGATTGGATTCGCCATGGGCCTTCTCGACGACCTTGAACAACAAGCGCAGTCCGAGCGTGACAACAAGGAAGTAATCCAGAAACGCAAGCGTGAGTTCTTCAAGGAGACCACGCTGCCGGTCATGGAGAACCTCTACGACTATCTGACGCGCCTGTCTAAGTCGCTGAACTTTCTGAAGTCGACGCGCTACGGCAAGTTCACCATCACCGGCTACGGCGATGTCGTGACCAAGATCGACAACGACATGAATGTGCAGGCGCAGATGCCGATGTACGGCCGTACCTTCACCTTGACTTGCACCGCGGTCGTTGACGCGTCGCAGTCGCCGACGATCATGATCGAGGGCGCGTCACGCATCGACGCCATGATCGAACTGTTTCGTCGCTATGGCTTTGAAGCTCTGCAGCGTGCCGAGAAGAACGAGAAAGGCGAGTACACCAAGGGCTATTTCCAAGCCTGGGGCAAGGTGCCGATGACGGCGGTGTTCGTCGCCGACCTGAGTTCGGACCTGCTGAAAATGGAGTTCACCAACTTCGACTCGTTCGGCGTGCGCAAGCAGGCGGTGAAGATCTCCGACTTGAACGACGAAATGTACGACTCGATCGGCAAGTACATCGC
>JAYUXS010000346.1:0-3470 GCA_043752845.1 Lysobacterales bacterium
GGCGATCTGCTCGTGGTCGCCGACGTCAGCGGCGATTCTGCAAACCTGCGCGAACAGCTCGCCTTCGAATGGGCCGTGACCCAAACCAAACTCGCGACATCGTCGTCCAAGCCGATGTTGCCACTGTGATGCAACGACTTCGGAGAACGATGATGCGTAACACCCTGCTGATGTTGATTGCGCTGCACTGCTCGACGGCATTGGCCGCGGAAAAAGCAACACCGCCGTTGCCACCGGCGCCGCCCGCACCACCGGCACCGCCGATGGCTCCGATGGATGAATCCGCACCGATGAGCGACGCCGGGGCGCTTGCCATCGAAGCGCTCGAAGGTCTCATCGCTGCACCCCCGCAACGCGCGTAGCCGCTGGTCAAGAAAGTGCTGAGCGGCCAGCAGACTGCGCGCGTCAAACAACGCGCCTTGTTCGTGCTCGGCATGATCGATCTGCCGGAAGCGAAAACTGTGTTTGTCGACACGGCGCGTTCGGCCAGGGGTCCGTTGCAGAGCGAAGCGATCCGCGCGCTCGGCATCCGCGGCGGCAAAGACCTCGCCGCGAGTCTCGGCGCGTTCGCAGCGCTGCGCAAGCTCTACGCCGAAGCGGGCACGCCCCGCATCCGTGACGCCGCATTGAGCGGGCTGATGATGGGCGGCGAGGGCGCTCTCGAAGCGATCGATGCCGCGCTCGAAGGCAAGTCGCCATGACTGTGACTGCATGATTTGGGCGTGTGCGCAGCAATGCCCGCCCGGTGGGTCGCGTTGAAACACTCAGTCGCTAAACTGGCGCCTCCGACTGGAGCAAGGCATGCCTTCATTGATCGAATATGTAGGCACCGCCCTGTTTGCGGCGGCGGTTCTGCATACCTTCTCGACCAAGTTTTTCGACCATCTCTCGCATGTGCGGCCGGCACATGCCGGGGTCTGGCATCTGCTTGGCGAAGTCGAGGTCGTGTTCGGGTTCTGGGCGATGGTGTTGTTCAGCGTCCTGGTATTCGCGAACGGCAAACCGGCGGCGCTGGCCTATGTCGACGGACTGAACTTCACCGAGCCGCTGTTCGTGTTCGCGATCATGGTGGTGGCCGCCAGCCGGCCGGTACTCGACGCATCACGTGCGCTGGTGGCAAAACTTGCGCGCCTCTTGCCCTTGCCGGCGGCGACTGCGTACTTCGCCGTGACTCTCAGTTTCGTGCCGCTGCTCGGGTCGTTCATCACCGAACCGGCGGCGATGACGCTGGCGGCGTTGATCCTGCGCGATGGTTTCTATGCGCAGTCAATCAGCTCGAAGCTCAAATATGCGGCGCTCGGCGTGCTGTTCGTGAACATTTCGATCGGCGGCGTGTTGACGCCGTATGCGGCACCGCCGGTGTTGATGGTCGCTGGCACATGGGGTTGGGACATCGGGTTCATGCTGTCGCAATTCGGCTGGCGCGCGGCTGCAGCGGTGCTGGTCAACGCGGTGGTGCTGACGTGGTGGTTTCGCAAGGAATTGGGGGTGTTGGCGCTGCCGCAGGGAAGTGCAGCCGTTGATGCCGACGCGACAGCAACCGCGACAGCCGCGGCAGTACCACTGCTGTTGACATTCGCGCATCTCGGACTGATTGCCGGCATCGTCGTGTTCGCGCATGACGCGCCGGTCTTCCTCGGTCTGCTGCTGTTGTTTCTGGCGATCGCCGAGGCCTATCCGCAGTATCAGAACAAGTTGCTGCTGCGCGAGGCGTTGTTGGTGGCCTTCTTTCTTGCGGGACTGGTCGTGCTGGGCGGGATGCAGCGCTGGTGGTTGCAGCCGTTGCTGGTCGGGATGAGTCCGGCTCAGGTCTACTTCGGCGCGACCGCGCTGACCGCGATCACCGACAACGCCGCCCTGACCTATCTTGGTTCTTTGGTCGAGGGTTTGTCGGACGAATTCAAGTATGCGCTGGTCGCCGGCGCGGTCACTGGTGGTGGACTAACGGTGATCGCAAACGCACCGAATCCGGCGGGATTTTCGATCCTGCGTGGAAAATTCGACGAGGAGTCGATCAGTCCGCTGGGGTTGTTTCTGGCGGCGCTGGCACCGACGGCAGTCGCGATCGGGTTTTTCTGGTTGGTGCCTTGAGCAGAGCAATCGCGCCCAAGAACGCTCCTACTGGAGATCCCAGGCGACGCGTTGTTGGGCGCGCAACACGTCGGCACCGCTGAAGCTGGACTTGCCGCGTTCATCGAATTCGGCACGAAGCCGCGCCGACATCTCGCGCACCTTGTCCGCATTCGCGGCCTTGCCAGCCGCGTAGACCTGTTCGCCGAGTGGCGAGCAGAAACGGTGCAAATCAAAGAAGTAACGCTCCTGACCGCCGGTGACAAAGCCAAGCATCGGCGCACCGGATGCGACCGAATCCAGCGAGCGGCCAGCGCGCATTTCACGTTCACCGGCGAGCCGCGCCGAGCTGTCGCAGAGCTCGATGAAGCTCTCGCCGACATTCGCCGTGTCGAGGTCCGAGGCGATCAGCGCGAGGTCGAGTGCGCGCCCGATATCCGGTTGATCGCGCCATTTCGGGTTCATGCGTTCCATCTCGCGCGCCAGATGCGGCGCAAGCGGGCCGCCGGCATGGATCACTTCGGCGGTGTTGTAGGCGCTCCGATCGGCGGGCTGTGGGCGCGCGTCGAAGGTGCTGCCGGCGATCATGATCTCGAGTGCGAGATAGAGACCGCGATCGTTGCCGCGATCAAACCCGCAGGCGTCGAGGATGCGATGGGTTTCCGCGATGCTCGCGGCCTCGTTGCTGCCAACCGGATGGCCGGTGTCGATCACTTCACGCTGGCGCAGGTCATGGCAACTGGCGAACAGGCTGAGTGCGATCCAGTCCATGCCGGCGAGCGTATGCGGCCCGGCTTCGCGCATCACCCGCGTGAGCCGGCGATCGAGAATCTCGAGCGCATGCATCTCGTTGTGATAGTCGTGATAGTCGGAACCAAATCGGCCGTGGCGAATGGCGAGCCGCACCAGACTGAGGCTCAGCGCACGTTCGGCGCGGTCCCAAGCCTGCGCAATCGCCTCACCGAAGTGTTCGCCGAGCAAGGCGCGGCGCTGCGCAAACAACGCCAGCACATCCGGTCGACGCTCGCCGATCAGGCGACGAGCCTCCTCGTGATCCTGGAGCCGGATCTCGATCGCATCAGCGGGAAAACTGTCCTGCAAACCTTCGATCACGGCCTTGGGCTTGAGCCCCTCCCCAACCTTCACGCCGAGTATAGGCGCGGCTTGGCGTTGCAGGGAAGCAAACCGGGGCCCTAGACATGGCCGCGCGCCGCAAGCGACAGCGGGCGGCCGTCGCCGACGATGAAATGGTCGAGCAGGCGCACCTCGACCAGCGCCAGCGCGTCGCGCAGGCGTGCGGTGATGGCGATGTCGGCGAGGCTTGGCTCGGCGACCCCGGACGGATGATTGTGGGCAAGGATTACCGCGGCGGCGCGATGTTCGAGCGCACGCCGCACCAC
>JAYUXS010000347.1:0-8044 GCA_043752845.1 Lysobacterales bacterium
TTCGGATGTGACGGCTCTGGTGCGAACGGGAGTGATCAATCGTGCTGCGCAAGGGATCGAGTTCCCCTATGACGCGGTACATGTGGATTTCACGCTGAAGGCAGCGGCATAGTCCAGAGGGCAACACCGCCGCTCAAAACTCCCCGGTCAAGTCGTCCGCTTCGTGCGTAGCCGTTCGTCCTGTTCGATAGCCTCGCGTGCCAGACGCAAACCGCGTAATTCGAAGCGGCGACGCGCGTCGTCGGCTTCGCGCATCGCATTGCGCTCGGTTGGCGCGGGAATCAGATCGATGCAGTCGACCGGGCAGGGCGGCAGGCACAATTCGCAGCCGGTGCAGTCCTTCGCGATGACCGTGTGCATGCGCTTGGACGCGCCGACGATCGCGTCGACCGGGCAGGCGAGGATGCACTTCATGCAGCCGATACATTCGGCCTCGCGGATGAAGGCGAGACGCATCGGTGCCTCAAGTCCGCAATCCGGATCAAGCGCAAGCATGTCGCGTCCGAGCAGGTTGGCGAGCGTCGCGATGCCCGCCGCGCCACCGGGCGGACAACGGTTGATCTCGGCCGAACCTTCGGCGATGGCGTCGGCATAAGGCCGGCAGGCGGGATAACCACAGCGTGTGCACTGCGTTTGCGGCAGCAGCGCATCAATGCGGTCGGCGAGATCGGTCAGGTCGGCAAGAACGGACATGGCGCGAGTATCGCGGATCGCTTAAATCATATGTGCTTAAACCATATGCAATCCTCAAGCATCAGATGCGGCATGATGTTCGCTATCAACCCATTGCCAGCACTTGCCGTGAGCCACGCGATTCCCCTGGAGTCTGCCGATAACGCGCTTGTTCGCGCCGCCGCTGAAGGCGACCGAGGCGCCTTCGAGCGTTTGTACCGACGCCACGCGGCGCGCGTGTTCGCGGTGATCCTGCGCTTGCAGGGCGGTGATCGTGGACGGGCGGAAGATCTCACCCAGGACGCGTTCGTGCGGGTCTGGCAGAAACTGCCCGAATTCCGCTTCGAGAGCGCATTCACCACCTGGCTGCATCGGCTCGCCGTCAACACCGCGCTGATGGCCCTGCGTGCAGCGCGCGGCGAACCGAGTGCCGATGAGGATGTCAGCGACCCGGATTTCGCGATGGCCGACACGCTGACACGCAGGCCCGACATCGGGATCGATCTTGAAGTGCTGATTGCCAAGTTGCCGCCACGCGCGCGTGCCGTACTGGTGCTGCATGACGTGGAAGGTTGGAAGCACGAAGAAATTTCAGGTGAGCTCGGCATGGCGGTCGGCTCATCCAAAGCACAGCTGCACCGCGCCCGCGGCTTGATCAAGAAATGGTTGGGAGACGTCCATGGACGAGCTTGAATATCGCCGCTTGCTGAAGACTCTGCCGCACACGATCGAGCCCGATCGCGATCTGTGGCAGGGCATTGACGCGCGTCTGGACGTGCGTGCCGTACCGCAGCGGAGGCGTGCGCAATCGCTGTTTCCCTTTGCTGCGGCGGCTGGATTCGTCGCGCTGGCCGTCACCACAGGTTGGATGATGCTGATGCGCGCACCCTCGCAGGGCGAGGCTGACGTGGCGATGCGCTCGGCGCCGATGCTCGAGGAAGCGCGCGCCCTGCATGCCGAGTTCAGCGCCGCACTGGTGGCGGGCACCGGCAACCAGTTCGCGAGCTTGCGCGAACAAGCCGACCCGCGCTTCATCGCGGCATGGATCGAACTCGATGCCGCCGAATCCGAATTGAACGCCGCGCTCGCGACGCAGCCCGACGCCCGATTCATCTTGAACCGTCTCAAACAGGTGCAGCACAAGCGCCTGCAGATCACCCAAAAAGCCCTTTCCGCCTGAGTCTTACTGCCTGAACCTATCGCTGGAGTCCGTCATGAACCGCATTGCCCTTTCCGCCCTCACCATCGCGATCGCCGCGACTTCGAATCCTGGCCAGGCGGCGACACCGATCGCCGCCACTGCCGCGCCGTTGGCTGTCACCGGCACACTGGTCGCCTCCAATGTGCGCGGTCGCATCAGCGTGACGCCCTGGGACCGCAATGAAGTGAGCTGGAGTGGCTCGCTCGGCGCGGGCGCGAAACTGGTCGTGAACAAAAGCGAGTCGCGGATTACGCTGGAAGTCGAGTCGGAGGAAGGCAACAGTTGGCTCGGCTGGAACAAGGGGCCGCGTGAGGACAGCATTCTGGTGATCAAGGTGCCGGCCAGTGCAGCGCTGGACTTGTCAGCAGTCAGTGCGAACATTGATGTCACCGGTTTGCGCGGCTCAGCGTTGATCGAAGCGGAATCCGTCAGTGGCGAAGTGAGCGTGCGCGCCGCGGCTGAGCGCATCGAATTGTCGAGTGTCTCTGGCGATGTCAGTTTTGAAGGCGAGGCCGGTCGCGCCGACATGGAAACCGTGAGCGGCGATCTGCGCGCCACCGGCGTCTCGGGTGATGTCTCGGTCGAGACTGTGTCCGGCAGCGCCATCGTGCGCGGTGGTGTGGTGACCGAATTCGAAGCGGCGGCAGTGTCCGGTGACATCGATTTCGATGGCGCGCTTGTTGCCGGCGGACGCATGGACGTGGAAAGCATGAGTGGCGATGTCAGCATCACGCTGCCGGCCGGTACCGGTGCGCGGGTGACGTCGGAGACGTTCAGCGGCAGCCTGCGCAACGACTTCGGCATCAAGGTCGAAGACGAGGACGGTCCCGGTTCGACCATGAACGGCAAGTTCGGCAGCGGCGAGGCGACGATCGAGATCGAGTCGTTCAGCGGTGACGTGGAACTGCGTCAGCGCTGAGATATTCTCCGCAGCAAATAAAAAAACCGCCGAGAGGCGGTTTTTTTTGACTGTGCGTGCAGTCGAATCAGAGGTCTTGTTTGTAGCGGACGTAGGGTGTGCGTGCCGAGGTCTCGTCGATGACGCGCACCGGTTCGGGTGCTTCATCGCCGTCGACCTTGCTCACCAGATTGCGTGCACCGACGGTCAACTCGCCACGCCACGGCGTACGCCAAGACACGCCGATATCGATACCGCTCCACAACGCGTTCGGCGACCCCGGTTGCTCGGCAAGCCGGTTGACGCGGCCGGTGACATTGCCGCTGAACGCGCCGTAATTCACGCCTACGCCGAGCATCGCCTGCTGCAGATCCAGCGCCGGCGTCGCGACGCCGTTGCGAAGCCGCAACTGATGCAGGGCAGCGTTCAATTGGACCGCACTTGCGGGTGTCAGACGCCACTGGCTGCTGATGGCCAATGCCTGCGAATCGCCGCTGATGCCTGGCGCCAATGAAGGCAGCGGCTGCAGTGGCGACAAGCGCAAATCCTGTGTCGAGGCATACGGTACGCGCACGTTTTCGCCGACGCTCGGTGCCAACCACGAGTAACCGTAAGCGACCGAAAGATCGAAACGATCACCACGCCATTGCGCACCGGAACTGGCGGTGGCGACACGGCCAGGCAATTCCATCTGCACCGTACCCTGCATCAGGCAATCGCGGCCCATCGCGCCAATGCGCAGCAGGCCCGAAGCTTCAGCGCACCACGGCAAGGTCGCGAGACCGTCCTGATTCGCGGTGTCGAGGCTCAAACCAGCAACCAGACTGATGTGACCACCGCCATCAACGAAGATGCCGGCATCGCTATGGTTCGACGTGCCGGGTGTCACCGGCGAGATCAAGGTGTGTGCCGCGGGAAGGCTCTGGCTCAACCGCAAGCTCGGGCGAGCACTCCAGATCTGCTGCTGCGCCAACCCGTCATCCGCAGCATGCGCCGAGCCGAGCGCAGCAAGCGCTAGCAGCAGTGCGATGGCGATTGAACGGCGCGCAGCGTGCATCTGGATCCTCGAGGTGCGCATGAGACCTTGCCAAGCGTGATCGGTTCCGTCCGATCCGGACTCATGCTGAATTGACGCAAAGTCTACAAGAATTCCGTAAGTGACGGAATGGGCACGAATTCGCAGTTTTTGTTACTGCGCGCGGGGCGGTGGTGCGTTCAGCATTTCGCTGGCAAATACCTGCTCAAGATCGATGCCGTCAAAGGCATAGCGCTCGTTGCAGAATTCGCAGGTGACCGAGACTTGGCCTTGCTCGGACAACACCGCAAACGCCTCGTCACGGCCCAGACCGCGCAGCATCGACGCCACGCGCTCACGCGAGCAACGGCACTGAAAGCGGATCGGGTGCGCGTCGAACAGGCGCAAATCGTCCTCGTGATAGAGCCGGCGCAGCAATTCGGTGGCGTCGAGTCGCAGCAATTCTTCGGTAGTCAGCGTGTCGGCGAGGATCTTCGCGTGCTCGAAGGTGATCGCATCGCGTTCACGATCGGCGCCGCCCTCGGCCGGAATCTGCTGGATCAGCACGCCGGCGCAGGTACGGGCGTCGGAGGCCAGATAGATCGCCGTCGGCAGCTGCTCGGACTGCGCGAAATAGGCCTCGAAGCTGGTCGCCAGCGAATCGCCGGCAAGCGGCACCAGACCCTGGTAGCGCACGCCGGTTTCCGGGCGTTCGATGGTGATGGCGAGCACGGCATCGGCCAACTCCTGTGGCCGCAGCGCATGCGCGCCGGCCTGCTCGCCCCAGCGCGCCAGTCCGCGCATTTGGCCTTCGCTGGTGCATTCCGCAAATACCAGCGGCAACAAGGGAGACGCCTTCAATTGCACCGATACATGGCTGGCGAACTTGATGTCGCCCGCAAACAGGGCGGTTGCTGCGGTCAGTTCGCCGAGCACGGCGGCCACGGATTCGGGATACTCGTCACGGCCGCGAATTTGCCGCCAACTGTGTTCGAGCCGGACAACGACGCCGCGGACGGATGCGCCTTCAAACAGGAATCGACGAATGCCTTCGGGATCGACAGGTGAAAACAGGGAATCGTTCATGTCCGTGATTATGCCCCAGATGCTTCGATGGCCGTGACGCGCAAATCGTGGTGGCGTCGTCTATTGCGCATCGGCGTGATCTTCGCTGTGGTGTTCGTCGCGACATCGTTGACCGTGGTCATCGCCTATCGCTGGTTGCCGCCACCGACCACTGCCTTCTTGCTCGCGCGTCGTGTTGACGGCTGGACCGGTGCGGCCGCGGCGGTGCCGATCCGTCGGCAATGGGTGGCGCGCGAACGCATCGCGCCGGAGATGTTTCTGGCCGTCGTCGCCGCCGAAGACCAGCGTTTTCCCGAGCACAACGGATTTGATCTCGAAGCGATTGAAGATGCACTTGACGACCGCGAGAAAGGCAAGGTGCGTGGCGCCAGCACGATCTCGCAGCAGGTCGCGAAGAATCTGTTCCTGTGGTCGGGGCGCAGTTGGGTCCGCAAGGGTCTGGAAGTGTGGTTCACCGGCCTGATCGAACTGACCTGGCCGAAGCGACGCATCCTCGAGGTCTACGTCAACATCGCCGAATTCGGTGACGGGGTTTACGGCGTGCAGGCGGCGTCGAAGCAGTTCTTCGGTCGCGACGCCGGGCGCATTGACGCGTCGCAGGCGGCTCGACTGGCCGCGGTGTTGCCAAGCCCGAAACGCTACAGCGTCGCGAAGCCCGGTCCGTATGTGCTGCAACGACAGCGCTGGATCGAGCGGCAGATGCGCCAACTCGGCGGCGGCGACTACCTGGCGCCGCTGCTCGCCGATTGAAACAGTCTCAGGGCGACCACAACGATCACCAGTCCGACGAGTTGCGCCGCGATGAAGGCCGGCGCATGGGCGGTCGCGATGCCGGCAAAGCTGTCGCTGAACATGCGTGCCACGGTGACCGCCGGATTCGCAAACGAGGTGCTGGCGGTGAACCAGTAAGCGGCAAAAATGTAGCTGCTGACACGCGCGGCGACGCTGTCGATGCCGGCCTTGGCGGCGAGCACGATTGTCGTCAACAGTCCGATGGTCGCGACCACTTCGCTGATCCACAGCCCTGTTGATGCGCGCAACTTGTCGCTGATCTGCAGGATCGGCTGGTCGAACATGGCGTGCGCCAGGCAGACGCCGAGAATCGCGCCGGCGAACTGTGCGAGCAGATACAGCGACCAGGGCGCAGCGAGTTTCTCACCGCGATGGCGCTGCATCAGCGTGACCAGCGGATTGAAGTGCGCGCCGGAGATCGGTCCGATGCTGGTGATCAGGACGAACAAACCGGCACCGGTTGCCAGCGCATTGGCGAGCAGGGCGATGGCGATGTTTCCGCCGGCCAATCGCTCGCCCATGATGCCCGAGCCGATCACGATTGCGAGCAGCATGGTCGTGCCACCGAATTCGCCGGCGATGGCGCGTAGTGGCGTCGTCATGTGGAAGCGATCAATGCGAGGACACGCTGCTCGATCTCGTCGCGCACGGCGCGATAGTCGTCCGCCGCCATGTGTTTCGGGTCGGGCAAGGCCCAGTCTTCGCGGCGCTTGGCCGGTATCCAAGGACAGTTGTCGCCGCAACCCATGGTGATGACGGCGTCCCACTCCTCCGGTCCGATTTCGGCGAGCGATTTCGAGGCATGCGCGGACAAGTCGTAGCCGCGTTCGGCCATGAATTCGATCGCGCGCGGATTGACCACGCCGGACGGCCGCGATCCAGCCGACTCGGCATGCACGGCGGCCCCGCCGTGCATGCGCGCGAACGCCTGCGCCATCTGGCTGCGATTGGCATTTTCAACACAAACGAACAACAGGCGCTTCATCCAATTCAACCCCTTTGAGTGCGCCGCGAATCTGTCGCTGCAGGCGGGATCGATGGTGTGCACGCCGGTCCCGATGCGCCCAGCGTTGCGGGGGCACAACCCGCGCCGCTGCAGCAGTTCTCAAGCAGGTAGGCCATCAATGCGTTCATTTGCGTGAAGTTCGCGCGGCAACGGATGACCCGGCCTTCGCGCTCGTCCTCAACCAGACCGGCATGGCGCAGTACGTTCAGATGTGCGGACAGGGTCGCGCCTGGAATATCGAGTTGGTCGCGGATGTCGCCGACCGCCAATCCGGCCAGACCGGCCTGGACAAGCATGCGAAAGGCGCGCAGACGTGAGTGATGGGCGAGAGCGGCGAGGGATTCGATGGCGATCTGTAGTTCCATAGTTCGAAATATATGGAAATATGGAATCGATTGCAAGCATGGCTTTCGCCATGCCGCGCTGTCGCTCGGCGTAAACTGGGAGCCGATACCCGGACGGAGTCAAAGTCATGGCCAAGGTACGCGAATTGTTGCTCGCGAAATCGCCGGCAATTTTTGCCATCGATCCGGACCAGCCGGTGCTCGCCGCGATCCAGATGATGGCCGACCACGGCGTCGGTGCTTTGCTGGTGATGCGCGGCGACGAACTCACTGGCATCGTGTCCGAGCGCGATTACGCGCGCAAAGTCATCCTGCTCGGCCGCTCCTCGGCGGATACGCCGGTCTGGCAGATCATGTCCTCACCGGTGTTGACGGTGTCGCCCGACGACAGCACCCAGACCTGCATGATGCTGATGACCGAACGCAAGTTCCGCCATCTGCCGATCGTCGACGACCGCCGCGTCGTCGGCATGCTCTCAGTCGGCGACCTGATCAAACACGCGCTCGACGAAAAGCAGAACGAGATCGATCAGCTGCAGCGCTATATCGCGAGCTAGTCCGGCGCAAGCGGTTCAACCGGGTATCGTTGTGCCGAAGTAATACCAATGCCAAGGCTCGTAGATCACGCCGAGTAGGTTGTCGCGCGGGTAGGACATGCGGAAGCCGAAGTTGGCGGCGTGTTCGGCGAGCCAGCGGAATGCGGGTGTGTGTTCGAAGGCTTCGTCGAGCGCGGCGCAGCCGGGGGTGCCGATGTCGATGGCGCGGCCGCTGTGGTGTTCGCTGTAGCCGGGTGCGGCGTTGACGCTCAGAATCTGCGCGAGGCTGTCGTCGCGTTTGAGTTTGCGCGCGATCAGGCCGCGTTGGTAGGCGACAGAGCGAAAGGTTGAGATTGGCTCGATGTTGATGTCCGTGGCTGCGGCGCGTGCGCGCATCTGTCGCCAAGCGGAAGCAGCGGCTGGCGCGAGATACATCGGTCGACCGTAGGCATCGTCGCCGATGCCATGCAGTTCGTGCGGTTCTTGTTGGCGTT
>JAYUXS010000348.1:0-3463 GCA_043752845.1 Lysobacterales bacterium
CGGCGGTCTTCAGCATCGGCGACAACACCACGGTCGATTCACCGATCACGGTCAGTGGACGCACCGGCAATGCCCCAACCACGGCTTCGGTCTCGGTCAACATCACCCACACCTATCAAGGTGATTTGAAAGTCGACCTCGTTGCGCCGGACGGCACGCTCTACAACATCCACAACCGCACCGGTACGGGCACCGACAACGTCATCAAGACGGTGACGCTGAATCTTTCCTCGGAGCTGATCAACGGCACCTGGAAAATGCGCGTGAACGACAATGCCGCGGGTGACACCGGCAAGCTCAACAGCTGGTCGATCAACATGTAATCCAGCAGCGATGAGCTGAGTTCGGTACATGAGAACCCCGGCTTCAGCCGGGGTTCTTTTTTGGCAACCGCCAAGGAGATTTCCATGAACCTGCTGCATCCGCGGGCACTGGCTTGCGCCCTGATTCTCGTCGTCGGCGCGCTGCGCGACACCCATGCCGGCGTCGACGCCACGCCTTTCGACGAGGGCACCGATCGCTACGCACCGGTCTACATCGTCACCTCAGCCGATATCTACAAATCCGACCTGCAGGGCATCGTCGGCAACGGCCGTGGCATCGGCATGCGCGACAGTGTCGGCACGCCGCTGGTGCTCGCCGAAGTCCAGACGTTCCAGCTCGACCAGATCAGCCGTGCCATCCACGAGAAACGCAACCGTTGCGGCGGCTACTTCGCATTCGAAAGTCGCACTGAGGCCGAAGCCTTCGTGCGTGGCGACCAGTCCGGCAAGGCCGTGGCCGCGAAGCTGGTCAGCTACACCATCGACAACCAGACCACGGTCAATCCGTGGCTGCCGCTGGTCAGCGAAAGCAATATCCGCGGCACGATCAGAGCGAGTTGTTGAACGGCACCTGGAAGATGCGCGTGAACGACAATGCGGCGGGTGACACCGGCAAGCTCAACAGCTGGTCGATCCAGATGTAATGACACGGCTGAACCCTCCTTGCGGCTGCAGGGAGGGGTTTCCGTTGGGCCGCGTTCGGCGCAGTCTTGCGGCTCGTTCCCGGCCTCCGTGAATGCGAACGAAGGAAGCCGTTGTCGCTGTTGCTCAGCCGACGTCGATCGAGAAATGGTGACTGGTGATGGCCATGCGTTGGCCCAGATAGAAGCCGTGTGCCGCGTGTCGGTGCACGCCGGAATCGAGGTGCAGCATTTCGCATTGCAGGCGCTTGGCTTCACGATACAGCCAGGCGAACATCAGCTTGCCGTAGCCCTTGTCGCGCACGCCTTCGCTGGTCACGAGGTCATCAACGTACATGGTGCGCCCGACCACCAGATTGGTCATCAGCCGATAACCGGTCACTGCACGCACCTGGTCGCCTTCCCAGAGCGTGACCAGCTCGTAGCCTTCCTTGCGCATCACGCTGACCGCGACGAGGAAGGCGTCGAGATCGAGATGCTTGCGCAATTCGCGCATTACCGGGAAGGCCGCCTTCAGCGCGCCGATTGAATTCGCCTTGCGGATGGTGACCGTGTGCTCGTGCTTCGGCATCTCAGTCCCACTCGTACAAGGTGTAATAGACCGGTCGCACCGGTCCGTCCTCGCCTTCGTACTCGAGGCGGCCGTTGCCGTCGGTGTCCATGTAGGTGTAGGCGATGCCGCGCTCGGGCACAACCCGGATCATGTACACGCGACCGCCTTGGCGGTACTCCTCGATCACCGCGCCCTTGACGTTGCGGATACTCACCGTCGGCGGCGGCTCGTCCGGCGGCTGCGCCTTGTCCGGCAACGGCGGATCCTTGGGGCGCGGCGCGTCTGCGACCGCGGTCTTCTTCTCCGGCGCGGTATCCGCGGCCGATTCCTTGGTAGCGGCCGCGGATACATTCGCGGCCACGATCAGGCAAAGCGTGAACAGATAGGTGCGCATGTCGCGAAGCTTATCAGTGCAGTGCGCGTCACTCATGCCGCATCGTCCGCTGCAAACAGCTGCTCCAACTCGTCCAGCCGATATGCGGCGAGCATGCTGCGCAGATGCGCGGCCAGGGCGCGGTCGGACGGCTCGATGTCGTCGGCCAACTGGCGGGCGCGTTCGGTGTCGCCGATGGCCAGCGCGCGCCGCATTTCGATCAACCAGGGTGCGGGCAGGCGATCGACACGCGGGCGATCACTGGTCATCGTCGTCGCGACCGGCATTTCGGCTTCGTCGTCATAGTTGTAGATGACGCCGGTGAACTCGCTCATCTTCGCGAAGATCAGCGACTCACGGAACGGTTTGGGCACGAAGTCGTCGCAGCCGCTGGCCAGTATTCCGGTGCGTTCGTGTTCCAGTGCGCTGGCCGACAGCGCCACGATGGCGACGCGTTGACGCTCGCCGAATTTTTCTTCGGCGCGAATGCGTCGCGCCGCTTCGGTACCGTCCATGCCGGGCATGCGCTTGTCCATCCAGATCAGGTGCGGCTGCCAGACGCGCCAGACCTTGAGTGCCCCCGGGCCGTCTGCGGCTTGTTGCACATCGAAGCCGACTGCCTGCAGCAAGCCGGCCAGCAAGGTGCGATTGTCGGCGACATCGTCCACCACCAGCACCCGGACGACACTTTGCCCCGGCGCGACGGCGCGGACGCGGCGCGTGCTTCCGGGCGCATCCATGGCTACCGATACAACACTTTCCGGCAGGCGTACGTCGACGTGCAACGTCGTGCCTCGTCCGAGTTCGCTGCGGATGTGCACGTCACCGCCCATCAGCCGTGCGATCTGGCGCGACAACGCGAGTCCAAGCCCGGTGCCTTCGCGCGAGTCGCGCCCGCTCGCCGATTGCACGAACGGCGCGAACAGTTGCGTGATTTCCTCGACGGCAATGCCGGTGCCGGTATCTTCGATCTCGAACACAGCGCGGTCTTTGGCCCAGCGCGCACGCAGGGTGACGCCGCCACGCACGGTGAATTTCACCGCGTTGCCGAGCAGGTTGAGCAGGATCTGGTTCAGCTTCTGGGCGTCGCCGTGCACCACGCGCGGCAGGTCCTGCCACTGCGTGCGCAGCCACAGGTCGCGGCTTTCGGCGCGCACGCGCATCAAGTCGCACACGCCGTGCAGCAGCGCTTCGAGTTCGAACGGCGCTTCATTCAGCACCATGCCGCCGGCTTCGATCTTGGACAGCGACAGCACGTCATTGATCAAGCCGAGCAGGTGTTCGCCGCTGCGCAGAATGGTGCCGAGATGCTTGCGATCGTCGGCCGAGCGATCCGGTGTGCGCTCCATCAACTGGGCGAACCCGAGCACGCCGTTCAGTGGCGTGCGCAGTTCATGGCTCATGTTCGCGAGAAACACGGATTTGCTGCGGTTGGCTTCCTCGGCGTGTTCGCGCAGTGCCACGGCTGCGAGGTGCTGGGTCTGCGCCTCCCGCTCGCGCGCTTCGGCGAGTTTGCGTGCTTCCTCAAGCTGCAGATTCTTCTCGCGCAACTCAGCGGTGCGCGCGGTGATGG
>JAYUXS010000349.1:0-3462 GCA_043752845.1 Lysobacterales bacterium
AATACGGGCAGATCGCGGTCGAATAGATTTCGATGTGGGCATGTTCAGTCTGGTTCATATGCAACTCACGGGCTTCGGCAAACCTGCATAGCGACAGGCTTGCTTGGCCGGACCCTCGGGGAACAAGCGGTAAAGATAGCGGCTGTTGGCTTTATCGATGCCGAATTTCCGGCCAACCTCCTTCACCAGCAGGCGCATCGGCGGCGACAGGTGAAAGGATTCGTGATGCTCGCGCAGCAGGTTGATGATCTCCCAATGCGCCGGCGTCAGCGCGATGCCGTCGTCGCCAGCGAGATGCTCGGCCAAGCCGATGCTCCAGTCCGCGGCGTTACACAGGTAGCCGCGCGCGTCGAGTTCGATCTCGCGCCCGTCGTGCTGTAGCGTGATCATGCCCAACACACCTGACGCGCAGTGTTGGCGGCCAGCGCTACAAATTGGGCTTCATCGATGATCGAAAAATGCGGATTGAGCGGCGTGCAGGCGCTGCGTTTCCGAAGATCACTGCCAAGCACGTAACCTTGGACACCAGCGGGCAACACGGTGTCGAGATCGTGCGCGGCCCAGACGCCGTCCTGCAGCAACAGTAAACAGTCGCCGGCCGACAAAATTCCAATGGCCATCGCAAACGCGTCGCCATCGTGCGGCGCGCGCACGACACAATGCAAGGTGTCAGAACGTGAGGACATGGTCGACCTCTTCCAACCAGGCACGCAAGGCGGCCCTCGGCACAACATTCAGCCACGGGAAATCGGGCGCGAGACCGCGTTCGCCGAGACACTCGCGGCTGGCCAGCAAGGACGTTGCGCCATGGTGATGCAGTGCCGCGATCATCCTGGCGTGCACGATCGGCGGTTCGCGCACAACGCTACTTCGCAACAATTCAACCCCGGCACCCACAAAGGCGACTGATAGGGCGTGATCGAACGCCAGTGTCGCCAGCGCCGCGTCGATGCCTGCGGCCGCGTCGACGCCGTCTCGCCCTTCATGCATGAACAAAATGCCGACACGCTTCACGCGCGAAAACTCACAACGCGATCGCTGTCCTCAAGGGCATCGCACCATTGCCCGAGGCTGCCGCGCCGGATGTCGTTCGTGGAGATGACACCCAGCTTTTCGATCCAGGTCGAGCACGCCAACAACGGGATCTCATGCGTCTGCGCCAAACTGACGAGCGCGCGCAAGTCGGCATCGTCGTCGAGATCGACGCCGGCACAACGCACGCCATCGCCATGAAAAAACATCTGGCGGATGCTGTGTCCGCCAGCAATCGCGGCCTGCGCAAACCCGAGCGCGCTGCTGACGGCAGCGTCCGCCGCTTGCGAATCCTGGATGAACAACGAAAATCGCATGCGCATGGCCTTAACGGAACTGCAGTTAGGCTTGCGGGGTCTGTGATACCCCGAGCCCGAATCTTCCGATGAAAATATACGCTGCGATTATAGCCTTCGCGCTGAGTTCGCCGTTCGCACTGGCGCAGAATGTTGAATTGCCGGATATCGGCTCGTCCGCCGGGTCGATCCTGAGCCCGGACGAGGAACATCGCTACGGCCAGCGCATGTTGTACGAATTGCGGCGCATGGACCTGATTCTCGACGACCCGCTGGTCACCGACTACGTCCACGCCCTGGGCTATCGCCTGGTGGCGTTGAGCGAACGCCCGGAACAGGCCTTCACGTTTTTCGTGGTGCGCTCCAACGACATCAATGCCTTTGCCGCACCGGGCGGATTTGTCGGCGTGAATGTCGGGCTGATGCATACCGCCGAGAGTGAAAGTGAAGTCGCTGCCGTGCTCGCGCATGAAGTCGCGCATGTCACGCAACGGCATCTGGTACGCGCCTACGAGTCGATCCAGAAAGCCAGTCTGCCGATCGCACTCGCTATGCTTGGGGCCATTCTCGCCTCACGCAACAGTTCCGGCGATGGCACCGAAGCGGCGCTGATTGGCGGCATGGGACTGCTGCAACAACAGCAGATCAATTTCACCCGCCACAACGAATACGAAGCCGACCGCATCGGTATTTCCACCTTGGCCAAGGCCGGCTTCGATATCGAAGCGATGGCGGGATTTTTCGCGCGAATGGGCCGTGCAACGCGTTCGAACAGCAGCACCGAGATGCCGGAATTTCTGCGCACGCATCCGATCACCGCGTCACGTGTGACCGAAGCCAAGAACCGCGTCGAATCGATCCGCCGCGATCCGCCCGCCGTTTCCGAATCAGCTGCGAACGAGTCGCGGTTCCGGTTGATGCGCGAGCGAGCCCATGTGTTGACCTCGAACGAGCCCTCCAAGCTGATCGATTTCTATCGCCGCGAAATGAAGAACGCCGACGCCGCTCGCCTGCCCTCGCAGCGCTACGGTTTGGCGATGGCGCTGTTGCGCTCTGGTCAGGCGACAGCCGCAGGCAAGGAACTGGCCGCGCTGTTGATCGACGCGCCAGGCGAGATGGCTTTCCTGCTGCCGCAGGCGGAAGCACGCCGTCTTTCCGGCGACGCTGCGGGTGCGCTCCAGCAACTCAAGGCGCTCGCTGAATTGGCGCCCGACCATCGCGCTGTGCAACTGGCCTATGCCGAAGCACTCAATGCGGGTGGCAGCAAGGCGGGTGGCGAACAGGCGATGGCAATCCTGCGCCCGATACTCGCCAAAAACGGCGCCGATCCCGCTACCCAGGCCAGTTTCGCGCGCGCTTGCGAACTCGCCGGCGAGGATTCCCGCGCCCTCGAAGCACATGCCGAGGTCGCGCTGTATACCGGCCGCCCTTATGACGCGATGGAACAACTCAAGCGCCTGCTGGAACGCCCCAAACTCGACTACTACCAGCGCGCACGCGTCGAAGCACGCATCGCCGAACTCACGCCCTACATGCTCGAACTGGAACGCCAGCGCGTGCGCCGCGAAGATCAGGACGAGAGTCGTACTTGATCGATGGCCAGGCCGCGCATCGGCGCGATCGCGCACCAGACTCGTGATCTCAGTGGTGGTGGCCGCCGGCACCGTGCACATGGCCATGCGCGATTTCTTCGGCGCTGGCTTCGCGCACACCGGTGATTTCGATGTCGAAATTCAGCGTCTTGCCGGCGAGCGGGTGGTTGCCGTCAATGTCGATGACCGTGGCTCCGACCTTCACAACCGTGACTTGATGCACGCCGTCCTGCGTTTTCAGCACGGTGACCATGCCCGGTTTCAGACGATCGCCGTCCTGGAAATATTTCTTCGGCACGCGTTGTGTGCGGCTGTCGTCACGCACGCCGTAGCCTTCTTCCGGCGACACCGTCACCTGAAAATGATCGCCGACGGCTTTGCCGATCAACGCTGCTTCCATGCCCGAAATCAAGGCACCATGACCCTGCAGGATCGTCAACGGCTCGGCCTCGCGCGACGAGTCGATCTTTTCGCCGGTCGAATCCGTGAGCGTGTAGTGAAAGGCAACAACGGTGTCTTTGGCGACCTGCATGGTGCGCTCC
>JAYUXS010000350.1:0-3452 GCA_043752845.1 Lysobacterales bacterium
GGGAGAACCCACTGCCAGTCCCAGCAAGAGACCGCTGCCCCATGACGTTCAAATTCACCGTCGCCATTCCGGCGCGCTTCGGCGCCAGCCGCCTGCCCGGCAAGCCCTTGCGTCTGCTCGCTGGCAAACCTTTGATCATCCATGTGATTGCGCGCGCATTGAATGCCGGCGCAGAGCAAGTTGTGGTGGCGACAGATGACGCCCGCATCGCCGACGCGGTGCAGCGCACTGCGGCTACGGTGTGCATGACCCGCGCCGAACACCCCTCCGGCACCGACCGGCTGGCCGAAGTCGCGGCGCAACTCGGCTGGGCCGACGATCGCATCGTCGTGAACCTGCAGGGCGACGAACCGCTGGCACCGGTCAGCGGCATTCGTAAGGTTGCGGAAATCTTGCAGGCGAGCGCGGCACCCATGGCGACTTTGGCGACCCCGATCAGTGACGCCGATGAGCTGTTTTCGCCGCATTGCGTGAAGTTGGTGCGCGCCGCAAATGGCGATGCGCTGTATTTCAGTCGCGCGCCGATTCCTTACGCGCGCGATGCTTTTGCCGGAGATCGCAGCGCGCTGCCCGCTGGCATCCAGTTCCTGCGCCATATTGGCATCTACGCCTACCGGGCCGGTTTTCTGCGGCAGTTCAGTGCCATGCCGGCGGGGTTGCTTGAGAAGGTGGAATCGCTGGAACAACTGCGAGTACTTGAGGCTGGCACGCGCATTGCAGTGGCTCTGGCACCCGAACCGTTTCCGGCTGGCGTCGACACCGAAGCCGATCTGATGCGCGTCGAAGCCTTGCTCCAGTCGGTGAATTCACATGAATAATGTAGTTTAAATACATGAAATATATAGTTTTTGTATGCATGGGAAACATCTGTCGGTCACCGCTGGCGGAAGCCGAAGCAAAGCGTGCGTTCGAGGTTGCCGGATTTGGCGGGGATCTCAATGTCGTTTCCGTGGGCACCATCGGCCACCATCACGGCTACCCGGCCGACCCGCGTTCGGTCGCACTCGGACGCACGGTCGGCCTCGACCTCAGCAACCATCGGGCGCATGCGTTGAATGACGATCACCTGCAAAACGCCGACCTCCTCATCGCCATGGATCGCCGCAATCTGGCCGACCTGCGCGCGCGCGCGCCGGTGCACGCGTCGGGCCGCATTCGCCTGCTGATGGAATTTGCCGAACGTCCGCGCGTCGACGTCCCTGATCCTTACTGCGGCACCCAGCAGGACTTCGAGCTTTGCTATGCACTGATCCGCGAAGGCGTCGCGGGACTCACCAAACACCTCGCGCGCCTGCATAATGCCGGGCAACTGGTGACGGAGTAGAAACAGGCATGACCGCAAACCCGATCGCACCAGCACTGCCGCCGACCCTGCAATGGTTGAACGTGCAGCAGGCGCCAGCGCTCGAAAAGCTGCGTGGGCGGGTGGTGTTGCTGCATTTTTTCAATGCCGCGAATGTGAACACCATGCAGTTGCTGGAAGAACTGCGCAGCGTCGAGATCAAGCATCACGACGGATTGAGCATCATCGGCATCCACATGCCGAAGTTCGACTACGAACGCCAACCCGGCAATGTGCTGAAAGCGGTCAATCGACTGCACATGAAGTACCCGGTCGCCAATGATGCAGACTGGGTCGCCTGGCGCCAGTTCGGTATCCAGGCGTGGCCGTCGGTCGCCGTGATCGATGCCGAGGGCCGTGTCGCCGGCGTGCTGGCGGGTGAGGGCCAGCGTGATCAACTCGATGCCCTGGTCACCGGTTTGCTCGACGAAGCCGCCAATCGCGACATCCGCTTCTTTGAGCCGATGCAGCCGGTGTCGCGCCCCGAGCCGCGCACGGCATTGAGTTTTCCGGGCAAGGTCGTTGTCACCGAGACCGCCTTGTTCGTCGCCGACTCGGGCCATAACCGCGTCTACGAATGCAATCACGATGGTCGCGTCATCCGTCAGATCGGCACCGGTACGCCGGCGTATCTGGACGGCAAGTTCGGCGACGCTGCCTTCAACGATCCGCAAGGCATGGCCCTGATCAAGGACATGCTCTACGTCGCCGACCGCGGCAATCACTGCATCCGCCGTGTGCACATGATCACCGGCGAGGTCGATACCGTGGCCGGCACCGGCGCACACGGCCGTCCCGCGAACCAGGACTATGCCGAACCAACCCAAGTCGCCCTCAACTCGCCATGGGACATCGCCTCGACCGGCGAACGCCTTCTGATCGCAATGGCCGGGCAACATCAGATCTGGTCGCTGGATCTCGGCCGCAAGCGCCTGAATCTGTTCAGCGGCACCGGCAAGATCGGTCGTGACGACGGCGACGGCATGTTCGCCACGTTCGCCAAGCCCACCGGGGTCGTTTACGCGAGCCAGGTGCTCTACGTCGCCGACGCCGACAGTTCGGCGATCCGCGCAGTGCGAAGCGACGGACGCGTGCAAACGCTGATCGGTGCCGGACTCTACGAGTTCGGCGACCTTGATGGCCTGCCCGCGCAAGCCCGGTTGCAGCATCCGATGGGCATTGCCGCCGACGCCAATGGTCAGGTGTTGTGGTTGGTCGACACTTACAACAACAAGCTCAAGGCGCTGTCGTTGCGCGGTGGCGGGGTGAAGTCGATCAACCTGCCGTACAAGTTCAACCAGCCGAGCGGCATCGCTTCACTGCCAGGCAAGTTGTTCATCGCCAACACCGGTGCCCATGAAGTCATCCGTATCGACACTGCAAACGGTCAGGTGACACGCTTGCCGATCGCCGAGTAGGCGCATGAGCGACGCGACGGGCGCGTCATTCGACGGCCGTGAATTCGCACGCACGCTGAGCGGTGCGCCAGGTGTCTACCGCATGCTTGATGCCGGCGCCGGCGTGCTTTACGTCGGCAAGGCCAAGAACCTGAAAAAGCGCGTCGGCAGCTACTTCGCGCGCCCGCAGCTCGAACCACGCATCGCCGCCATGCTGTCGCAGGTGCAGGCGGTCGAAGTCACGGTGGTGCGCACCGAATCAGAAGCGTTGATCCTCGAAAATGAGCTGATCAAGTCGCTGAAGCCACGCTACAACGTGCTGTTGCGCGACAGCAAGGGCTTCCCGTCGATTTTCATCAGCGGCCAGGAATTCCCGCGTATCGCCTTCCACCGCGGTGCGCGCAAGGCACGTGGTCGCTATTTTGGGCCGTACCCGAGCGTGGTCGCGGTGCGCGAAACCATCAATCGCCTGCAGAAGCTCTTCCGTCTGCGCAATTGCAGCGACAGCTTCTTCCAGAACCGCTCGCGGCCGTGTCTTCAATATCAGATCAAGCGTTGCACCGCGCCGTGTGTCGGTTTGATCAGTCGCGACGACTATGCCCGCGACGTGCGCCACGCCGAGATGTTCATGGACGGCCGATCCTCCGATGTCATCAACGAGCTGATCACGACCATGGAACAGGCCAGCGAGCGTCTGGATTTCGAACAGGCGG
>JAYUXS010000351.1:0-3450 GCA_043752845.1 Lysobacterales bacterium
CGGAAATAACTGAGCAACACGGCCTGGTCGCCGGTGCTTTGCAGCACGTCGCCGAGCGGATGCTTGATGCGGCTGATCACGCCGAGCTTTTCGCCATAAGCCACGACACCCGCGGCATCCAGTTCGGTCATGGTCACGCGGTCGGAATACGGCACGGCGGCAACCAGGCGTTTGCTCAAGCTGAGCTGACGCAGCAGATCGTCTTCGGCCATCGCGTGTTTGGGCGTACCGAGCAGGGCCGCGGCGATGAGGTTGACCGGATTCACGTCGGCGGCACGATTGATGTTGACGAGGATGCGCTCGGCCAGCGCCGCGACCGCGGCACCGAACCATTCCGGCTTCTCGTCGCGCGCGCTCGCACGCCAGTCGGTGACGGTGTCATCGAGCAATTGCGACAGATACACCGGCTCGCCAAAACTCACGGTGACCTTGCCGTAACGTTCGCGCAGCAGCTTGAGCGACTTGATCAGACCGAATATCGATTCCTTTTCCTTCGGCTGGCCGGACAGTTCACCGATGTAGGACTTGCCCTCAAGCACGCGTTCGTAGCCGATGTACACCGGCTGGAACACGACCGGCCGACGCGACTCGCGCAGGTAGCTTTTCACTGTCATCGCCAGCATGCCGGCACGCGGCTCAAGCAGACGTCCGGTGCGCGAGCGTCCGCCCTCGATGAAATATTCCATCGACACGCCGCGCTGGAACAGCTGCGTCACGTATTCCGAGAACACGGCCGAATAGAGCGCATTGGCGCGGAAACTTCGGCGCAGGAAGAACGCGCCACCCCTGCGCAGCAGCGAGCCGAGCACTGGCAGATTCAGGTTCACGCCAGCGGCGATGTGCGGCGGCACGATGCCGTTCGAATACAGCAGATACGACAGCAGCAAATAGTCGATATGGCTGCGATGGCTCGGCACATAGATCACTTCGTGGCCGGGCGCGGCCTGCTTGAGCGTGTCGAAGTGGTGGGTGCGGATACCGTCGTACAAGCGGTTCCAGAAAGCGGTCAGCAGGAACGATGCGGAACGCACCGCCGGATGCGAATAGTCCGCGGCGATTTCCCAGGCGAATGAGCGCGCGCGACCTTCAGCTTGCTCGATGGTGATGCGCTCCTTGCTGGCGAGCGCCACGACCGCGGTACGCACGCCCTCGGCATTCATCGCGGCGTCGATCACCGTGCGCCGATGCGACAGGTCCGGCCCGATGACGGCGGCGCGCAGACGACGGAAATGCGCACGCATCACACGGCTGGCCTTGCGCACCGTGCGTTCGGCGTCGAGACCTTCGGACACCACTTCGCGCAGGCTCACCGGCGGGCTGAAATGCACGATCGTGTCGCGCCCGTTCAGCAGCAATGACAACAGGCGCCTGAAGCGGCCGACGACCGCCCAGTTTTCGGAAAACAGCACGCGAAACCAGCCGGATTCGCGCTGCGGCGCGCGGCCGACGAAGATCGACACCGGCACCACGTCGATATCCAGACTGGCATTGCCCTGCACCGCGCGAATGACTTGCGCGAGGCCTTCGGAGTGCGTGCGCTGGCGCGGGCGTCGGAACAACCAGCCGTCGCGTCGCGACAGCGCCAACACCGCCCTCGACTTCGGCAGATAACCACCGGGCATCGGCAGCAACGGCGCTGGCAGGCCTTGCGCTCGGCAAGCCTCTTCGAGGATCACCGAGTTGATCGCACCGTAGCGTTCGAGCAGGTACACCACCGGCTTGTCGCCGTTGACGACTGCGCCGGCATTCGCCGGTTCGGTGCGCAAGCCGAGCCAGGGCCGGATCAGCGCGCCAAGGAATTTCCAGAACCACGGCCCGCGCAAGCCGGCGGCGTGACGCGTGGGCTCAGGCATGGAAACAGTGTGCATCGCGACGTTGGCGACGCTTCGCGAGAATCAACCTTGCGCCGCAGCGTCGCCTTCCTGCGCGACCTTCGGCTTCGCAAGTTCCTTCTTCATGTTCTCGACCGATTCCTTGCTGAACCAGCGCCCGTCGAGCTTGACCAGTTCGGTTTCGAAGGTCAGCGGCGTCGCGAACATCGCATAGCTGACTTTGACCTTGGCGCTGTCGCCGGACTCGTTCACGAGTTCGGTCTTGACCGTCTCGAGCACGTCGTCGACCTTGAAGCCGTAGGTGGCGAAGATGTTCTTGGCGGCCACGAACAGTACGTCGCCACGCTTCACGGCTTCGTCGAAACTGAGCGCACGCATGTCTTCGATCGACGCCAGTTTCAAGTCGCGTGCGGCCTGGCAAACATGGCCAATGACCACTTTGGCGCGCTCTGTATCGGCAAACTCGGCGGTTTCCGCCCACTTCGCGAAGGCATCGATCGACGCCATCGCCTGGGTTTTCTGGTCGGCATTCAGGTCGTCGCGCTGTTGCACGCCGGCCGCAAGCAGGCCGCGGCCCATCCCGACATACATCGGCATTTGCATTGCCGCAGTCGCTTTGAAGTTCAGCAATTCCGGTTCAAGCTTGGCGTAGATCTCGGCTTCGGCACCGGGCTTGGTCAGGTCGGTCATCATCTCGGCGTAGCTGGTGCGATCTTCCTCGGACACCGGCTCGGCCATCTTCGCCTGCCACTGGGCGCGCGCCTGATCCATGAAGCTCGGCGGAATCGAGGCCAGCAATGCACTCGAAAACTGGCCGGCGCGCAGCGCGTCGACCTGGGCCTGTACCGCAGTTGCCGGCGAATGCGACGCAGCCGCCATCTTCGCGGTCGGGGCCGCCGCGTCTTCGCCCTGGCAGGCCGAAAGCATGGCGACAGCGATCAGGGCGACGGCAGTCAGAACAGGCGGCAGCAAGCGTTTCATGGGGCGTCCTGAATTCATTGGGGGGCGAGCATGGTGGGCACATGGCCGCGCCTTGGCAAGTCCCGACCCCGCAAAAAAAATCAGACGGCCCTTGCGGACCATCTGATTGAACCGGCGTTCGCCGGAGGGGGAAGCTTGGGCGCTTTGTTGATTCTTGTCGTCGTTATTCGGTACAACTGACGGCGCAAGAATAACTTGCATCCCAAAGCTAATGCAATACCTGAGTTTATATCTTTTATGTCTATGATTTATATCATTTATCTGTCATTTGTGCCGGGTTCTGCCACCAATCGACATTGCGCATGGCCTGCGCTTTCTTGAGGCGGCGACGTTCCAGCTCGACCCCATAGGTCGGGCTCGCCGCGTCCTTTTCGATGTTGGTAAGCACTTCTTCCCACGAGCCGTACATCGGGTTCGGCAGCATCAGCCAGCGTTCGCCCCACCAGCTGGTATGCGCCTTCGTGATTTGATCGCGTTCGTCGAGCGAGACATAGACGCCGTCGGCGAAGTCACCCAGATTGTCGCCGAGCACGAGAATCACGCGATGCGTGCTGCCGACCGTCTTGCGGCGCGAACCTTTGGATTTTTCATCCTTGCGCGTCAGCACATGCGTCGCGCAGGAACGCAGCGGCAACTT
>JAYUXS010000352.1:0-7996 GCA_043752845.1 Lysobacterales bacterium
TGCTGTGCTTGCCGGCGAGTTCTTCCGCCGGACGTTCACGCGTGTAGAAGTACAGCGCGATCGACTTGCGCGACAGGTCGCGATGTTCTTCCGGCAAGCTGATGCGATCGAATCCATGCCAGCTGCGCTCGGTGGTTTCGAACACGACGCAGCGATTGAAGCGCGGCACGATGCGTACGGTCGGCCCGGTGTCCTGGTACGGATCGCGATACAGATCGAGGTTGCCGCCCCAGGCCTCGTGCCAGTCCCTGTTGAGGTAGACGATCAGATTGAGGCGGCAATGCCAGCGTTCGCTCGGGTGATAGTTGAAGTCGATAGGCGTCTGCAGACTCTGGCCGTCACGATTCTCATGAGTGCCGCCACCCAGATAGAACGGGGCGTAGAGCAGCGCATCGATGCCGGTCAATCGACTCAGGAAGGACAGGAACACGGGCGTCTGGATTGCGGCATCGAGTGCGGCATAACTTGCGCCGAGCGCGGTGATGCGATCGACCGTGGACTTGTTGCCGGCACGGCCGTCGTCGCCGACGCTGTTGCCGCGCTCGAAGGGTGGGAATTCTGCGAGCAGAAGTTCTTCGAAGCGCGTATCGAGAAAATCGTCGATCGTCACTTGCCGGAATGGCTGAGCGCTTTGAAACGCTTCGCGGATTTCCGCCGGGCGCGCGAGCACCGAGGCATGGATGAGATCTTCCAGACGATGGCTCACATGCGCGGCGTCGCCGCCCACTTACTTCTTCTTGCGCGGCTTCGGTTTCAACAACGTGCCCGAGCAATGCTTGGTCCCGCAATGGCAAGCCCAGGCCGCTTTCAGCGCCTTGGTATAGGGCTCGGCGAGGACGATGCCGTAGTCATAGGTGAGCTCGGTGCCCTTCTCGATATCGACCTTGGCTTCGATGACGACGCGGTCGTGCTTCGGATTGCCATCTTCGGCCTCGATGCGCCAGGCGCGGCAATTGGGGTCGCAGCTGTGGTTGATCCAGCGCGATTCGTCGCCGCCGTCGTTGCCGTCGATGACGTAGTCGTCGTTGAGTGTGAACAGGAAGGTGTGGCCGGTGTCGGCAGTGCCGCCGTACTTGTGGTCGGCGCGCGCATGCGTCAGGCGGCGACCGGCGTATTCGATGATCTCATCGCCCGCCTTGATGTCGGCGATGGCGAACACGCCATTGCCGTGGATGTCGGAGCGGCGCATTTCGATCGTGGGTTTGCTCACGGCAAGTCTCTCACTGGATATATTTCACTTCTGATGAATCAAGGCGTCACGGTTGGCGATGCGGCGAACAAACCGGCGCTTTCTGTGTGCACGGCGTCGATCAGCGCACCCAAATGTTCGGGATTGATCGTCGGGTGGATACCGTGACCGAGATTGAAGACATGCCCAGGATGCGCGCCGAAGCTGTGCAACGCACGCCGTGCCTCGGCGCGGATGGCATCGATGCCGGCGTACAGCACGACCGGATCGACATTACCCTGCAGCGCCACACGGCCGCCGACGCGACGTCGCGCCGCATCGAGGGTGATCGTCCAGTCCAGTCCGAGCGCGTCGGCACCGCTGTCGGCCATCGCTTCCAGATGCCCCATCGCGCCCTTGGAATAGACGATCAGCGGCACGCGCGCGGCACCTTCACCACGCTTCAATCCGGCGGCTATCTCGGCGATATAGCGCAGCGAGAATTCGCGGTAGTGATCGGACGACAACGCACCGCCCCAGGTGTCGAAGATCATCACCGCCTGCGCGCCGGCATCGATCTGCGCCTGCAGGTAGGCGCTGACGCTGCGCGCCAGCACATCGAGCAGATGATGTGCCGTGTTCGCATCGTCCCAGAGCAGCGACTTCGCGCGCGCGAAGTGTTCGGAACCGCCGCCCTCGATCATGTAGCAGGCGAGCGTCCATGGGCTACCGGAGAAGCCGATCAATGGCACGCGACCGTGCAGTTCGCGGCGAATCAAAGTGACCGCGTCGGTGACGTAACGCAGGCTCGCATCGATGTCGGGCACGGCGAGCGCATGGATCTCGGCGCGACTGCGCAACGGCCGTGCGAAGCGCGGACCTTCGCCTTCCGCAAAGCTCAGGCCAAGGCCCATCGCATCGGGCACGGTCAGGATGTCCGAGAACAGGATCGCGGCATCGAGCGGAAAGCGTGCAAGCGGTTGCAGCGTCACTTCGCAGGCCAATTCCGGCGACTGGCAGAGCTGCATGAACGAACCGGCACGGGCGCGCGTGGCGCGGTATTCGGGCAAGTAGCGCCCGGCCTGGCGCATGATCCAGACCGGCGTGCGGTCCACAGGCAAGCGTGCCAGCGCGCGCAGAAAACGATCGTTCACCAAGGGTGCAAAGACGGTCGACATCGGGATCAGCGCTCGGAATCGGTGAGTTCGGTCTGCAGCGCACCGATGCGTCGCGGCCATTGCGCCGACAACCCGGCGACGCGCGGCAAGGCAGCTTGCGCCGCACGCGCAGTCGCGACATCGGCAAAGGCGCCGTGCGCCAGCAACCACGTATTGCCGTTGCTGCCGCGCACACGCAGGGCGTAGCAGGTGGCGGGATCGAGCCGGAGCGCGGCAACCAGCGACGCGAAGCCATCGACACGATCGGCGTAGGCGAGTTGCAACGTGAACGCGGTCGCCGGCAACTGCGCGAAAGCGCCGGCACTGCCCAAGCTCGTGAACATCGGCGCTGACGTCGCGACGGGCACGACGGCCAAAGGTTCAACGGGTGCACCGATGGGTGGTGGCGGCGCGGGTTCCTCAGCCATCGGGGCCGGCACGGTATCGACCGCGGGCTCGTCCGCGGCAGGTGGCGCATAGGGCGTGATGCGATCCGGGTCCATCAGGAAGGCGGGCGGTGACGGCGCGTCTTCGCTTCCAACTTCCAGCGCCGTCGACTCGTTGGATTCAGCGGCCAGTGTGGCCGTGTCGTCCGCTGCTGCGGCTTCGGGTTCTGGCGCACGATAGTTTTCGGGCGGCGCAGATTCGGTGCCGCAGTCCCAGCCTTCGCCGTCACTGCTCGGCACACACACGTGCTGCACACCCGGCGCGAACACGCCTTCTTCCGGCGGCGCCGTGCTGCCCTGCGCCGCGGCGACCATGGGCAACATCGCGAAGGTCAAGGCGGCGAAAAACTTACGGTTCATAGTGCGACCCCGACGGTGCCTCGATGCCCTGGCAGAACATCACCTGGAAACCCTTGCGCAACTGCTGGTCGCGCATGTCCATCATCGCGCTCTCGGCGCGGTCACGTTGTTCGAAGAATTCGCGCTTCATCGACGCCCGCCCCCCGGTCTGGCCCCATTCGCGCAACAGCGACCAGGCGCCAAGCAGGTCCTGTTGCAGGATCAAGTGGTAATAACGCGGCGCTTCGTTGGCCGCTGCCTTGGTTTGCATGAAGATTCGCATGGCGCGAAGTTTAGCCCGAATGCAGGCGCCACCGCGTGTGCAGCGGATGCGATCAGAGCGCGGCGAGGCGCAACCAATCGACGACCGCCACCTGCTCGGCGCGCGCGCCCGGATCAATGCCGGCGGCGCCTAGCTGATCCAATGTCGCGACCTCATCGAGCGCGTTGCGCAGGGTCTTGCGGCGCTGTGAAAACCCGTGACGGACCAATTGCGCGAGTCGCGATCGATCATGCTGCGGAATTTCCGTGGCGGCCTTCGGCGTCATGCGCACGATGGCCGAATCCACTTTCGGTGCCGGCGTGAAGGCCCCCGGCGGCACTGTGAACAGTGGCTCAATGTGGCAGTAGGCCTGCAACATCACGCTGAGCCGACCGTAAACCTTGTTGCCATGACCCGCCGCCATGCGCTCGACGACCTCTTTTTGCAGCATGAAATGCATGTCGCGGATGACTGCGGCATGGTCAAGCGCGTGAAACAGGATCGGCGACGAGATGTTGTAGGGCAGATTGCCGACCAGTCGGATCATGTCGCCCGCAGCCACCGCCGTGAAATCGACGCTGAGCACGTCGGCCTCGATGATCTTGAGCTCACCGTGCTTCGACGCTTCGGCCTGCAGTCGCGGAATCAGATCGCGATCAAGCTCGATCGCGGTGAGCGATTTGATCTGTTCGAGCAACGGCCAGGTCAACGCCCCCTGGCCGGGACCGATCTCGATGATGCGCTCGCCATCCTTCGGCGCGATCGCGCGCACGATCTTGTCGATGACGCCGCGTTCGTGCAGAAAGTTCTGGCCAAAGCGCTTGCGGGCGACGTGCGCGTAATCGTTCATGCCGACATGCTCGCACGTTGCCGCGCCACCAGCGCGATCGCCAGTTCGGTTGCTGCGATCAAGCTGCCGGCATCGGCGACACCGCGCCCGGCGCGATCAAGCGCGGTGCCGTGGTCGACCGAGGTGCGGATATAGGGCAACCCGAGCGTGACATTCACGGCATGTCCGAAGCCGGCATGCTTGAGCACCGGCAGACCCTGATCGTGATACATCGCGAGCACCGCATCGACTTGGGCCAATTCGCGCGGCACGAAGGCGGTGTCAGCCGGCAGCGGTCCGATCAGGCGCAGGCCTTCGCCACGCAGTTGTTCGAGTGCGGGCGTGATGACCTCGATCTCCTCGCGACCCAGATGCCCGCCCTCGCCGGCATGCGGATTCAGGCCGAGCACGAGGATGCGCGGTGCGGCGATCGCGAACTTGTCGCGCAGGTCGGCATGCAGGATGCGCAGCGTGCGCGTCAGGGCGTCGGCGCGGATCGCGTCCGGCACCGCACGCAAAGGCAGATGCGTAGTCGCGAGCGCGACACGCAGATCGCCGGCAACAAGCATCATCACCACCTGGCGATTGAGGCGATCGGCGAAAAATTCAGTGTGGCCAGTGAACACGAAACCGCCATCCATCAGGACCGACTTCTGCACCGGCGCGGTCACGATGGCATCGAAGACGCCGCGTTCGGCACCTTCCGCCGCCACAGCGAGCATGCGGATCACCGAGGCGGCATTGCCGGCATCGAGCCGACCAGGCTGCACTGTCTGTGGATGCGCGACCGGTAGAACATGCAGTTGACCAGGCTGATGCACCTTGGGCGCATTCGCTGGATCGGCATTCACCGGATCAAACAGATCGATCTGCAAAGGCAGCGCCATCGCGTTCGCGGCGCGCAGCAACACGTCCGGATCGGCAATCGCGACCAGTTCGGCAGTCAACGGCAACTGCGCCAGCCGCACCAGCAACTCCGGGCCGATGCCTGCAGGCTCGCCGGCGGTGACGGCAATCCGCGCCACGGCGCTGGTCATGGACGGACGACTCAGCCGGCGAGGCGGTTTTCGATGTAGGCCTCGGCACGCATCTGGCGCAGGAAGTTGTCGTATTCCTCTTCCGCCTTGCGATTGACGAGGGTCTCGCGCGCTTGCGCACGACGCACTTCGACGGTGCGATCCATTTCACGCTGCCCGATGCGCTTGACGATGTGCCATCCGAGCTCGGTGCGGAACGGTTCGGACACTTCACCGTCTTTCATCGGTTTCATCGCGGTGTCGATACCAGCGCCGTAAGCGCCGGCCTGGAACCAGCCGAGATCTCCACCGAGATTGGACGTGGTCTTGTCGTCCGAATGGGCCTTCGCCTGCTCGGCGAAATCGGCGCCATCGACGATGCGTTTGCGCAACGCATCGATACGTTCGCGCGCCTTGTCCTCGCTGAGCAACTCGGTCGGCTTGACCACGATATGACTGGCCTTGAATTCGGTCACCACGACTGCCGAAGCTTCACGCACCCCGGCAATGTGGATCATGTGGAAGCCATTTGGTCCACGCACCGGTTGCGACACTTCGCCGGACTTCATGGTCGCGACGAGCTCGGTGAAGGCGCTCGGAATCTGGTCGTAACGACGCCAGCCGAGATCGCCGCCTTCGAGCGCCTGCTGGCCTTCGGAATAGCGGATCGCGGCATCGGAGAAGGAAAGTCCGCCGGTGATTTCAGTGCGAATCTTCTCGCTTTTGGCGCGCGCTGCTTCCACTTGCTCGGGATTGGCCGACTCGGGCAGGCCGATCATCAGATGCGACAAACGCACTTCGCCGGCCGTCATGGTGTCGCTGGCGAGAAAAATGTCCACTTCGGTATCGGTGACTGCGACCCGCGACTGCACGAAGCGGGCACGCAAGCGTTGCACCTGCAATTCGTCACGCAGCGTCTTGCGGAACTCTTCGAAACTGAATCCATCTCGCACCAGCGATTCGCGCAACTGCGCCACTTCGATGTTGTTCTGCTGGGCAATGCGCTGCACCGCGGCATCGACCTCGGTGTCGGCGATGACGACGCCGGTCTGCGTGGCACGTGCGATCTGCAATTGCATCGTGATCAGACGCTCCAGCACTTGCTTGCGCACCACATCTTCCGGCGGCAGATCGCCGCCGCGCGTGCGGTATTGGCTCATGATGCTCTCAAAGGCGCGATCAAGATCGCTCTGCAAGATCACATCCTCATCAACGACAGCGATGATCTTGTCGAGCGAATTGCTCGGCAGGGCCTGGGCGCGCACGCCAAACGGCCCGACGACAGCAAACACAGTGGCAGCAAGGACGAGGATTCGTTTCATGGGGTTCGCAGGGCCGCTGGAGGGGTGGTCAATGCTGGAGTCGTCAATGCCGGGGCGTCAATGCAAAAAAAGGGAGGCTTGCATCAAGCGGCTGGCGTGGCGCTGAACAACGCAGCCTTAACGAAGCCCGAGCATAGCACGCGACAAAAAGTCCTCGGTCCGCCGCCCAAGTGAACCGAGGCCCTTGAGTTCGAGCTCGAGGATGAAACCGTTGTTCAATTCACCTTCGAAATTGCGCACGTAGCGCCGCCCAAGCAGACGCACGGCATAGCAGCACGAGTCGTATTCGAAGCCAGCGAAGGCTTCGAGCAACTGGCTGTCGCGCAGACTCTGGTTCCAGCGTGAAATCAATCGCCAGCGGTCATTCAGCGGCATGATGCCGGCGAGGTCGACCTGCTCGAGCTGGCCACGTCGATAGCGATAGGCCAGGCGCGCCATGCCACGATCGCTGAAACGATGCGTGAGCGCGGTGTAGCCGAGCTCAGTCCAGTCGTTCTCGGCATCCCACTGACCGCCTACGCTGATGCTGAACTGGTCGTTGGCGATCCATTCCGCCTCACCGGCCCAGTCGGATCCGCTGCGATCCTCGACATCTTCGCCCGGCAGCCCGACGCGCGGCGCATCGAAGTAATGCACCTGCCCGAGACTCAGACGCAGGCGATCGCGGCCGCGGCCGTCGATGATGCGCGAACTCAGCGCCAGCGTCGCCTGGCTGGCATCGCTCTGTCGATCAGCACCGGTGTAACGGTTGTCACGAAACAGCGAGGCGAAACTGAAACTCGACTCCTGGGTATCGAACAGCGGCAAGTTGTCCTGGTTCTCGTACGGAACGTGCAACGCGTAGAAGCGCGGCTCCAAGGTCTGGGTCCAACCGCCACTGCCGAATTTGAGCGCGCGTTCGAAAAACAGACCTGCATCCAGGCTCGCGATCGGCAAACCACGCGTCGGCGTGTCATCGATGGCGCGATCAAGTGCATACGAGGTGTAGCGATAGCCCAGTTCGGGACGCACGAATCCAGCGGCGGCCTCGATCGGCCAGGCGACAAACGGATGTAAATCAAGGCGGTCGCCATCAAGCGCATCGTCCTTCTGGAAGCGCACCCATTCCGAGTCGAGCCCGAACTGCGGCCCGCTCAAGTTCGGCGTCAACATCTCGAACTGCAGCCGCGGCAGCCGTCGATACGGCTCGACCGCCGGCGTCAAACGCGGATCGGTCACTTGTTGCCGGTCACCACCAAAGCTCGCGCTCCACCATGCCCCACGACCACGCAGATAGGCGTGCGAAGGCAGCAGACTGGTCGCGACCGAGGTCAACGAGTCACCGAAATCCTCGAAGTAGCGCTGGTCGGATACGTCATGCAGGCTGGCGTCGACAAACCAGTTCGCGCCCAACTGACCCTGGTGCAGGAAGTCGAACGCGCCGCGCTGTTCACCGCTGCGATTGTCCGAGGACAGCC
>JAYUXS010000353.1:0-3448 GCA_043752845.1 Lysobacterales bacterium
ACCGGGCAACAACAGTGCGATCTTCAGTGTGTCGATCGCTGCCGACGCTGTCTTCGCAAACGGATTCGAGGACTGAGGCGATACATGACGCACCGACACTGACCCGCAATGGTCGCCGTGTCGGTGTGTTCGCCTGAAAACGCCGCAGCGTGTTCGGCGGTGGCGCGTCTTTGTCGGTGCGGTCTTACTCGAAGCCGTCCACCAGCAACGCGTCCGGGTTGAACGCCTGACCGCGGATGAAGTACGGATTGGTGTCACCGGAAATATTTACCGACAACACGGCATCGCCTTCGGCATTGATCCAGCTGTCGCGGCCCGACTGGTAACCGGGCGCATCAACGACCAGCGGTGCGTTCACCGTCGTCACCGTGGCGCTGCGCAAAGTCAGATCGTTGGCGCCGTAGTAGCGCACGCTGTCGCCGGGCAACAGGATGGGTTGTGGTGTGACGCCGGGACCGCGCAGCAACCACATTTCGCCGCGCGTGCTGGCGGTGTCTGCGACGCCGGCCGCGCCATGGACGACGACGTGTCCGAGCGCATTGATGAACAGCCCGTTGAACGCTTTCCAGACGCGATTGTTCGGCAATCCAAGTGCACCGGTGGCGTTGACGAAGCCGAGCGGCTGGATGCCGAGACTCGGGTGGTAGCGGAACAGCGCATAGCGACTGCCGCTCGGGCCATCAACTTGCGCAATGAACGCGAGCCAGTCACCGCGACTCGACAAGACCTGCTTGTTTCCGAAAGCGGCTTCGAAGGTGCTGAAGACGAAGTTCGGAATCTGCGGACCAAGCGTGCCCGTTTCATTGCCATAGGCGATCGCTGTGTTGCTTCCGGACTGATGCCGGAACAGGCCGCGGCGTGCAATCGCGCCAGTCGCGTTGCGCGCAATGGCCTTGAAGTACAGCGCATTTTCGGCGATCGGGGTCAGCGAGGTCGGGTCGAAGTCGGTGAAGGTCGAAGTCGCACCCAAGCCGGGACCGAGGCTGCCGGTTCGCTCCTCATAGGCAAGCGGTACCGGTGCGCCGCCGCAGACGCGCCACAGGCCCCAGCGGAATTCGCTGGTGTACAGGCCGGCATATAGCTCGCCGGCACCGCCGATCGCGAACTCGGTCTTCGAACTGCCATCGCGAAAAGTCACGGCTGCGGCGTCGGGCAGGTTCGGACGCAAGCCGGCGTCGGTCGAGCCGATGCGCGTGCAGGCGTCCCAGTCGGTGCCGTTATGGGTGAGTACGGTGGAAGCGAAGACGCTGCCGCTGCCGACCCGGGTGACCGCCGCGAGGCGACCACCCTGACCGAGCCGCAGCACCGGCATGAAGTCGTCGATGTCGTCGAAGAACACGCCGGCACCAAGGCCGGGGCCAAGCAGGTCGTCGCGCAGTTCGCGCGCGATCTCGCGATTGCCGTTGCCGCTGGCATCGTTCAACCAGACGCCGCGGGTGCTCGCGACGCGACCCAGATCGGCAGGGCCGGCGCGACCAACAAAGACCACGCGACCATTGGCATCGGTGTCGAGCGGCATGACGCTTTCAGTCGTGTTGTAGGTGTAGAAAATATCCGCCGATTCGGCACCGTTGCGTTTGGGCCCGGCATCCACGTCGACACCGGTCGCTGCGATCTTGGTCGCCGTCTGGCCGTCCAGTCGCCATACCAGCGGCTGGTTCGCAGCGACGCCATACTGCTGAATGGTGATGCCGAACAGTTGGTCGGCGAGTGCGCGCGGCAGCGTGTTGGCCGTTTGTGGCAGGCCGAAGGTCGCGACATCGGGGTCGCGAGAGTAGAACGTGACGAAGTCCGCTGCGGACGCAGAAAAGGCGACGAATACGCCCGACAAAAACAATCCAGATAGCTTGAACATCCCTGTTTCTCCATGTGTAAAACCCACACTTGAACAGGACGGGCCGGCAATTGCAACGGATTGTGCGCAGATTCGCCACGGCGGCAACGCGCGGCTAGCGCAGTCGACTTTGTCGGCAGGCGTCGGAGCAGTGTTTCACCAAGTCCCAAACGCGTTCCCACTTCTTGCGCCAGGCGAACGGGCGACCGCAGGTGGCGCAGAGCTTCGATGGCAACGTCGACTTGGTATATCGCGGCGGGCGATCAGGCGTGCGCTTCATGGCGAAAACAGGTCGTGTTGGGGTGAGTTGCTCGGTGTTCGCGTCGCGAGCTTGCGCTTGCGGCTGCCATGTTTGCGCAGCACGGCCTCAGCGAGTTCGCGCATGCCGGGCTGCCGGCGCCACGCGAGATAGCGATTGCGCGCTTCGCGCGCCGCGATCTCGTGATCGACGATCGGCGCCGGATAGTGCGTGCCGATGCGGCAGCCCGCAGCGTGTTGTTGCGACGGGCTCATCAGCCCGGGCGTATGGATGAAACTATCGGGCACGCCACGCAGTTCGGGCAGCCAGCGGCGGATGAAAACGCCGCGTGGGTCCTGATCCTGGCTCTGCTTGATCGGGTTGTAGATGCGCGGGATGTTGATGCCGGTGACGCCGCTCTGCATTTGCACCTGCGGGTAATGGATGCCGGGTTCGTAGTCGGTGAACTGCCGCGCCAGGAACTGGGCCGGCTCGCGCCAATGCAGCCACAGGTGGTAACTGGCGACTGCGACCAGCATCGCGCGCATGCGGAAGTTGATCCAGCCGCTGGCGGCGAGCATGCGCAGGCAGGCGTCGACGAATGGCCAGCCGGTTTCGCCGTGACGCCAGGCGTCGAAGCGCGTGCTGTCGAACGCGGTCTCGCGCAGGCCATCGAAGCCGCGATGCACATTGTGGAATTCGATCCCGGGCTCGGACTCCAGCTTCTGGATGAAATGACAATGCCAGTGCAGTCGCGACTCGAACGAGGCCAGCGATCGCTTCCAGGGATCAACGACGCGCGTCCGCTCGGTGCGCACACGCTGCACCAGTTCCCGCAGGCCGAGCGTGCCCCAGGCCAGATGCGGTGACAGCCGTGAACAGGCGGACGCGGCACTGAGCGGGCTCGACATTTCGCGGGTGTAATTGCGGCCGCGTTCGGCGAGAAAGCTGTCGAGCAGTGCGAGTGCTTCGGGGCGGCCGCCGCGTTGTCGATCTGGACAGGAATCAGCGACCAAATCCGGCGTCGGCCAGTCGGGAATGACGCCATGATCGAACGGCAGCGTGGGCTGCGTCCCGATCTGCAACGACGAGATGGGCGTGCGCATTACGCCGTCCCACTGCGCCGTCCAGCGATCGCGGCTGCGCAGGCGCCGAACCACGCCGAAGGCCGGATGCTCAGTCACGACGATGCCTTGTTCGCGCGCCCAGCCGAGCACGCGCAGGTCGCGCTGGAAGGTCCAGTCATTGCCGGTTTCCTGATGGGCATGAATCGCTGCGATGCCATGCTGGCGATGCAGCCGTGCCAATACCGCGACCGCGTCGCCGCTTCTCACCACCAGCGGCAAGCCGACAGCAGCCAGGGCTTCGCGCAGCGC
>JAYUXS010000354.1:0-3447 GCA_043752845.1 Lysobacterales bacterium
GCCTGCCCGAAACCGCCGAGCCCGAGGCCGCGCAATGTCAGCGATGGCTCATTGGTGTCGCCGATCGCCACCACCGGCACGCGGAAGCCTGCACTCAGCGTGCCGGAAGCCGGTTTCACGAACACGCACAAGTTGGCATTGAAGCTCTCCGCAGCGGTGTTCTTGATCGACATTAGTTGCGTGTAGCCATCAATGGTCATCGGCGCGGCGATCGCAGGCAGGGTCGTGGCGAGTGCAATGACTGCCGGGCAGATCGGCACATTGCCGGCACCGCGAATATCGAACTTGATCGACTTGGCGATCAATGGCGACGAGTTCGCATCGAGCATGGCCTGACGCAGCGAGCCGACACCCGCGTCGAGCGTATTGGTCACCGTCAGCACGCTCTGATCGTTGTATGGCGACTCGTACGCGCCGCGATCGGGCGCACTTCCGGAAATGCGCGGGTTACCTTCGATGTCGCTGGCGGGCTCACCACCGTAGGTGACCGAGGTGGTGCCGTTGTTGATGGCGATGGACAGCGGTGCAGCAGTCTGCAGGTGATAGTTGCCGGACGCCGGGCCAAGCCAGCCGGGTGCGGCATTGAGCTGGCCCTGGATCACCGGCGTGGCACCGGTGATGAAATGCCCATGCGAGATGTTGTTGGCCATCAGCACGTTGGTGCCGCTGCTGAGGACACCGCTGAAGGTCGATGTGCCGGCACCGGAGTTCCACAGGATGCTGTTGAAAATGACGATTTCGGTGTCGACGTCATCGTCGTCGTCGAAGCAGAAGTCGTCACCGCCGGCCAAGTCGGCGGTCACATGATTGAGACGCATGAAGGCGCCGCCCTCGGTACGCAATTTGAAGCCGCAACTGGCAGCGGTGGTGACGTGGTCGATCAGCACATTGTCGAGGGTGATGCCATTGTTGAAAGCGATCACGTACACCGGGGACGTTGCGCCACCGACAGAAATATTTGTGAAGCGCACACGCGTGAACTTGACGCTGCCGGGATCATTGGAGAAATCGCCGTATTGCCCCGCCTGAATGAACAAGCCGTTGTTCGCATGCGCAAAGGTCACTCCGTCGATATTGATCAGGGCCTGTGGCGAACCCGCGAGCTGCCGCCAAACGAAGGCATGGCCGAGGCCGATGTCGATCACCGTATTCGCCGGATTGACGACACGCGCCGCGCATCCTGCGGTATAGCCGCCCTCGAAGGTGGTCGGTGCGGCGAAGGTGTAGTTGGTGCTCGCCGTCAACGCATAGGTACCCTGCCGCATGCGGATCGTGTGCGCCGACGTATTGATCAGCGAGGCGACCACCATGGCCGCATCCAGCGTCGCCGCGTCGTTGACGCAGAACTCGACCGCGGACGCGGAAGTGAAGGCGAACATGCCGAGCAGAAAAGCCGCCAATCGACGCGCTGGCGTGCGTTGCACCTGGGTTTTCGAAGTGTTCATGACGGTCTGAATCCCTGCAGTTGTGGTGTTGAGGCACTCTCAACGCCACCGCCTGGCAGAACCGAACATTTTGTTTGTCGGGACGAGATTTCTCGACGCCCAGTCCGCTCACGATTTGATGCCGCGATGCGGCATGCGCATACCAACTGAGTCATCCGGCACCGGATGCCAACTCATGGCCGCGGATTCTCCGCCCGCGCCCAACAAAAAACCCGCTTGCGCGGGCTTCCGTTCGTACCTGTCATTGCTGCCTGGTGCCGGTGGAGGGACTCGAACCCACACTGTGTCACCACAAACGGATTTTGAGTCCGCCGCGTCTACCAATTCCGCCACACCGGCCGTGCAGGGGCGCGCATCATAGCGAGGTGGCGGGCTCAGGCCAACCGGTCATTGCACTTGTAATGCGGCCAGCGGCGGGATGCGGGTTGCGCGCCGTGCCGGTAGCCAACAGGCGCAGCTGGCGACGCCGATAACGATGGCACAGGTCAGCATCCAGATCGTCGGGTCGCCGGTTCGGACTTGATAGAGCTGGTCCGCCATCAGTCTGGCCAGAGGCACGCCGATACCGACGCCAAGCACGGCACCGACGGCGATGACGCGGCCACCGCGCGCCATGACCAGGCTGCGGATGCGCGCGGATGTCGCGCCAAGGGCCATGCGCACGCCGAGTTCTGCAGTACGTCGACCCACTTCCAGGCTCAGCGTCGCATACAGACCGAGTGCGGCCAGCAGCAGCGCGACGATCGCGAACAGGCCGACCAGTTCGAGCAGGGCGAGTCGATTGGCCAGCGTCTTCGCCACCCGTTGCTGCAATGGCGCGTTCAGACTCAACTTGGCATCGGGCGCGTGCCGATCCAGCGCGACTCGAACGGCATTCGTCAGCGCCGAAGGATCGCTCTCGGTGCGCGTGACCAGAGTGAAGAACGCCGGGGACGCGGGCATCAGCGAATACAGCGCGGGCATCGCGTCGGTTTCATCGAGGGCATTGTGTTTGACCGTCGGCACCACGGCGATGATCGGCGCATCGACGAAGCCGCCATCGCTCTCGTCAGCGACCCGCACGAACTGTCCGATCGGGTTTGCATCTGCGAACCACGTGCGCTTGAAGGCTTCGTCGATCACCACAGCGCGAAAGTTGCCGGCGTCTTCGCGGGAGAAATCGCGACCGACCGACAGCGCGATGCCCATCGCCTTGAAATAGCCCGGGCTGACAACGTAGCTGCGCACCTCGCGCTCGCCTTCGGGCACCTGTACGCGTGCGATGAAATGCGAGCTGCCGAAGGGCGTGGAGTCAGCGACAGCAACGGCAGTCACACCAGGCAATGCCTCGACCTCGGCATGCAGCCGCGCGTAAGCGGCGGCAACGCTCGCTTTGCTGTGCCCGGCATCGATCATGGTGCGCATGTCGATGGTCGAAAGCACAACACCGCCGGCATCGAATCCGCGCGCTTCATGCACCAGCAACCAGGCACTGCGGGTCAGCAGACCGGCACCACCGGCGAGCGCCGTGCACAGCGCGACTTGCGCGATCAGGAACATGGCGCGGCGGCGTCCGCCCGAGGTGGCCGTCGTGCGCTCGCGCAGTCCGGCTTGCGGACGCGCGCCATGGCCCAGCGCGGACAGCGCCGCGATGACCATGGCCATCGCCAGGATCAGTGTCGTCACAGCGCTGACCAGCAGCACGGACCAGTCGACAGCCACGGGCACCGCCAGACTCGGCGGCAGCAAGCCGCGACTGTCTAGCAAGCCGAGGCAGGCCGGCGTCAGTGCGATCCCGAGCAGCATGCCGAGCGCTGCGAGCGGCAGCAGTTCGAGGCCAACGGTACGACGCAGATCGGCCGCACCGGCACCGATCGCGGTGTAGATGGCGAACTCGCGATGGCGCGCGCTGTAGCGCGAGATCACCAGACCGGACAGGTTCGCTGCAATCACCACCAGCAGCAGTAAAGCGGCCAGTTGCAGGATCGACAGCGCTTGGGCGTGACCCGACGCGAATCGTGCA
>JAYUXS010000355.1:0-3445 GCA_043752845.1 Lysobacterales bacterium
AAAGCGAAGGTCGAGATCAAGGACAGCGACGTCGTTTTCGTCGGCTACGGCGTCAATGCGCCCGAGCAGCAGTGGAACGATTACGCCGGACTCGACGTAAAGGGCAAGACCGTGATCGTGCTGATCAACGACCCGGGCTTCCTGCGCAAGGACGAGACCTTGTTCAAGGGTCGCGCCATGACCTACTACGGCCGCTGGACCTACAAGTTCGAGGAAGCCGCGCGCCAGGGCGCGAGGGCGGCGCTGATCGTGCACAACACCGAGCCTGCGGCCTATGGCTGGGACGTCGTGGTGAATTCGTGGAGCGGCCCGCAGCATGACCTGCCGAAATCGGAAGATCCGGAACCGCGCCTCGATGCCCAGGGCTGGATCACGCTCGACGCCGCCAAGGCACTGTTCGCAGCCGACCAGCAGGATTTCGAACAACTCATGCTCGCTGCCGACGCGCCCGGCTTCAAGGCGATGCCGCTGAAGGCGAAGCTGACCACGACGCTGAACAGCACCATGGAGAACAAGTTCTCGCACAATGCCGTGGCGATCCTGCCGGGCACGGAACGCCCGGATGAGACCGTGCTGTACATGGGCCACTGGGATCACCTCGGCAACAGTGAAAGCGCGGAAGGCGAAGACCATCTGTTCAATGGCGCCATCGACAACGCCACCGGTGTGTCCGCGGCGCTGGAAATCGCGCATGCCTTCGCTGCAACGGAACCGAAGCCGGCGCGTTCAATCATGATCCTGCTGCCGACGCTGGAGGAATCCGGATTACTCGGCTCGAAATATTTCTCCGAACATCCGCCAGTCTCGTTGGCCAAGATGGCTGCGGTGATCAACATGGATGCACTGCCGATCCGCGGCAAGAATCGCGACATGGGTGTGGTCGGGCAAGGTCAGTCGACCGAACTCGAAGCACTGCTCGGCGAATTGCTGAAGGTCCAGGACCGCACCGCCGAAAACGAGTCGGCGCCGGAGAAAGGCTTTTTCTTCCGCTCGGATCATTTCAATTTCGCGAAGAAGGGCGTGCCGGCGTTGTACGCGCGTGCCGGCACCACCCATGTCGAATTCGGTGCAGCGCATGGCCAGAAGTGGGCCGACGACTACACCGCGAACCGCTATCACAAGCCGGCGGACGAATATGATCCGAACTGGGATTTCGCCGGCGTGATGGAAGACTTGAACATCTACTTCGAAGCCGGCAAGCGCTTGAGCACGGTCGGCACGTGGCCGGCCTGGAGCGAGAGCAGCGAATTCCGCGCCGCGCGTGAAGCGTCGGCCGGCGAACGCGCGCCCTGACCTCAATGCACTTCGTCATCCTCTCGGCCCTGCTGCAGATCGCGTGCATCGTGCACGCGGTCCGCACCGGACGCGTCCAGTACTGGCCGCTGATCATCCTGTTCGGATCGATCGTCGGTTGCCTCGCGTATTTTCTCGTCGAGATCCTGCCCGAGTTGCGCAACAGCCGCACTGCGAAGCGCGTCGTCAGCAATGTCGCGCGCACGCTCGATCCGGAAAAGCGCAAGCGCGAAATCGCGTCGCAACTGGACGTCGCCGATACGGTGCAGAACCGCATCCGTCTCGCCGAAGAATGCATGGGCCTCGGTGATTTTCAGAACGCGCGCATGCTGTATCAACGTTGCCTGAGCGGGCCGTACGCGGACGATCCGAATTTCCTGCTCGGCCGCGCCCACGCCGAATCCGGCCTCGGCCTGTTCACGGAAGCACGGGCGACGCTGGAGCAACTAATCGCGCACAACCCCGACTACCGCTCGAACGACGGACACTTGCTGTATGCAACGACGCTCGAAGCCCTCGGCGAAGACGAGCGCGCGCTCGAGGAATATCGCGTGCTCGAATTGTCCTACGCGGGCGAAGAGGCGCGGCTGCGCTATGCGCGGCTGCTCGCGAAGACGGCGCGCGCTATCGAGGCGCGCACGGTTTACGAAGGCATGCTCAAACGCGAGAAAGCTGCACCGGCGTATTACCGCAAGAAGGAACGCGAACACTTCGATGCAGCAAAGCGCGAACTGGCCGCGCTCGCTGTGAACTGAAGTCGGCTCGCGGTCGTTGCGGCGGCTTTATCGGGAAGCGTAAGCACCGCGCACGCAAAGGTCACGGAACGCGCGCGATTGTTTGACATCGACCGCCGTGAACGCTTCATTGCTGCCGAGCGGTCGCGATTCGACCAGGGCATCGAGACGCATGCCGTGATCAAGTACCCGCGCCCGGTATTCGGTGTCGGGTTTCGGTACGAGCAAGGTGCGCACGCCGATCACGTCCGCATTCAGAATGCCGCTGCGCGCAGCGCGCGTCACTGCACGACGGAACACGAACTCGATCGGCTTTCCGGGTTCGACATCGCGTTCGATGCGCTTGCGCGAAAACGCGTCATGGGCACTGAAGGCGCGCCGCGTCGGTGTCAGGCGCGTCTGTCCGAGTACGGTGACGCCGCGCCCGTCCGGCGTCAGGTCGCATAGCGCTTCGCCGGCAAACAGGTTCAGTCCGACGACGCGCGGCCCGCTGTTCTCGAAGCGAATCACCGAGGCCTCGCCGGCCTGCGCCGAAATCGCGGCGCTGCCCAGGATCATTGCGCACAAGGCGCTCAACACGATGCGTTTCATGACCATCTCCCGCACACCGCGATTCGCGGCACCCCGAAGCTAGCCCGCATTCCGCCGCGCGCGCCCTGTCATTCGTTGGGTAACGCGCATCTGGTTCAGGTCGCGATCAGGAGAATGAACGCTGATATTGATTTCTTCCGACCTTGGGCCAAGAGTTTATTCGGTGTATCGAGACGGCTGTGCGGAACAAGTTTTGATTTCCGTACCCTTGTCCTATAGCTTCCCAGCTCTCACTTCGCTGCCGGATTCAATCACGATGCTGCGCATTCTCGCTGGACTTGCCATTACTTCATCGCTCTTCGTCATGCCAGCGGCTGCGGGCGAATCGAAGACCGGGGCGTCAGCACATTCCTTGTTTGTATGGGCGGGTGATCTGGCCAAGAAGGGCAATGATTTTCTGCTGGTGATCGACGCTGACCCGCGCTCACCGAAATTCGGCCGCATGGTCGCATCGCTGGAAACCGATCTGCAGACCGTGCGACCACATCACACCGAGTACACGATGCCGGCGAGCGGCATGCTGTTTGCCAATGATCACGATGCCGGACGCACGTTCATCCTGGATGTACGTGATGCGCTGAAGCCGTCCGTGGTCACGTCGTTCGACGACATGGGCGGCTTCGCGCATCCGCATTCCTATCTGCGGCTGCCGAACGGCAATGTGCTCGCGACGTTCCAGCATGACCACGGCAAGATGCATTCAACATCACGCGGCAAGAGCGGCGGCCTCGTCGAGATCGACGATCAAGGCAAAGTCGTACGCGCGGTGAGCAATGCCGATCCGGCGTTCGCCGATGCGCTGCTGATGCCCTACAGCCTTGTCGTGC
>JAYUXS010000356.1:0-3443 GCA_043752845.1 Lysobacterales bacterium
AATGAGCGTCGTACCGACCGCAGATCATTTCTATGCCTATCAACGCGTCACGCCGGACTGGGCCGCCAGCGGCGAACGCCTGGCACTGATCGGCGACCACGCCTTCTATCGGCTGGTGCCTTGATCAGCAGCAATGACGTCCTGGCGGCGGATAACGACGCGGCCTTGCTCGGACACGATGCGCAACATCGGCGCATCAACGCTTCCTGGCGACGACCACCCGAGTTGCGTGCAACCCTGCTGATCCCGAGATCGTTCGGCGTTTTCGAGATCGCTGTCGATCTCGCCGCAGGTGCGCGCGGCGAGCACAATCGGCAAATTGCTCAATACGTTGGCGCTGATATCTGCGGCGGTCTGGAGCTTTGATTCATGTCCGCGCTGCGTGTCGCGTTGTGACGCGCGGATGTTGCCACTGGCGCTGATCAAATGCATTGGGCCGCCGGCAGCGACATTGATGTCGCCGCTGGTCGTGCTGGCGATTACACCATTCTTTGCACCGCTGACCTCGACCGCCCCCGTCGTCGTGCGCAGGTGCAGCGCGCGATCGACCGGCAGCCACAGCGTCACATCGACACGTCCATCGGACGTCGACCATTCGCGCTCGGCGGTCAGTCCGGCGAACCTGATCGCCAGTTGCAAGCGCGAACCATGTTCAATGGCAGAGACCGTCACCGCACCAGCCGCCTGTTTCAGGCATTGCACGACGGCATGCACCTCAATGCGATCAGACGGACCAGCGCGTACGAACACGCTGCCCACGGGTTGCACGATATCGATGGTGTGGATGTTCGCCGCGACCGGGATGCTGGTGTCGCTGCGCTCCCAGTCACCGCCCGGCGATGTGCACGATGCCAGCGTTGTCATCCGCGGCCGCGTGGTCGTGCACGCCGCCATCAGTGCTGCGAGCAGTGCCAGCAGCAAAGTCCGCAGCAGCACCCGTGTATCCATCGTGTCCCCGATCCTGGTCATGTTTCGTGCCCATCGCGACAACTTGCCTGCAGCGACACTTTAACGCGGCGCGTGGACCAGATTCGAGGCAACGGGATCCGACACGACGAGTTCGAGTGCAAGCGCTCAGCTACAATCCGCGCCCCCTTTTCCGGAGCCCAACATGCAACTTTCGCAGACCAAGGCCGTCATCACTGGCGGCGCTTCCGGCCTCGGCCTGGCCGTGGCACGTCATCTGGTTGCGCATGGTGCTGCGGTCACGCTGCTCGACGTCAATGCCGACAAGGGTGATGCCGTCGCCGCCGAACTCGGCGCACAGGCGCGCTTTCGCAAACTCGATGTGACCTCGGAAGCCGATGCCGTGGCCGCATTGGCAGATGCGCAAACGGCGATGGGCGGACTCAATGTTGCGATCAGCTGCGCCGGCATTCTCGGCGCCGGTCGCGTGCTCGGGCGCGACGCACCGATGCCGCTGTCGCAGTTCGAAACCACGGTACGCGTCAATCTGGTCGGCTCGTTCAATATCGCCAAGGCCGCAGCAAATTTGATGCAGCACAACGCGCCAGGCGAAGACGGCGAACGCGGCGTGATCATCAACACCGCGTCCATCGCCGCGTTCGAAGGCCAGATCGGCCAGGCGGCCTACTCCGCTTCAAAAGGCGGCGTCGTGTCGATGGCCTTGCCGATGGCACGCGAGTTCTCGCGCTTCGGTGTGCGCGTGATGACGGTGGCGCCGGGCGTGTTCCACACACCGATGGTCGATGGCATGCCGCCCGCCGTGTACGACTCGTTGTGCGCGCAGGTGCCCTATCCGTCGCGTCTCGGCAAGCCGGACGAATTCGCCGACGCCGTCGCCTTCATCCTGCAGAATCGCTACCTCAACGGCAGCGTTATCCGCGTCGATGGCGCGATCCGCCTGCAACCCAAATAATCCACCAGTTCAAACCGCAAGGAACCTCGATGAAAGCCTATGACATGAAGCGCGGCACTGTGGTCGAACACGAAGGCCGCATCTGGCAGATCAAGGATGTCGAACGCAGTTCGCCGACTGGCCGCGGCGGCAACACGACGTTTCGCTTCGCGATGTATTCGGTGCCGGGCGACGTCAAACTCGACCTCAGTCTGCGCTCCGACGACGATCTGCCGGAAGTGGAACTGACGCGACGCGCCGTGACTTATTCCTACATGGACGGCGACGCCTTCGTGTTCCTCGATGTCGAAGATTTCACGCCTTACACGCTCGATCCCGCGCTGGTCGGCGACAACGCCGGCTACATCACCGATGGCCTGGAAGAGTGCTACGTGCGCCTGCTCGACGAATCGCCGGTCGGACTCGCGCTTCCGCCGAATGTGACCCTGCAAGTCGTGGAAACCGCGCCGGAACTGCGCGGCGCCACCGCCACCAAACGCCCGAAGCCGGCCAAGCTCAACACCGGCATTGAAATCATGGTCCCGGAATACATCGTCAACGGCGAAAAAATTCTGGTCAGCACCACGACAGGCGAATTCGCCGGCCGCGCCTGATCGCCCGTAAACCAGAATCACCCCGGAACATCATGATTCGTCCGGGGTGATCTGCATCCATCAGTTGGCCGGCCTTGGCGCAACCGGATACGGGACGCGGATCGGCGCAGTCTCGAAACCATCGCGGAACAGGTAGTCCGGTCCCACTACGTCCGTCGTTGTCGCCGTGTTGTTACCGGTAATGTTGTCGAGATACGGGGCATTCACGCTGATCGTGGCGACTGTGACGATGTTTTCGCCTTCGCTGCCCGCAGGCACGTCTGCACTGATCCAGTACGTGACACCGGTGCCGCCATTGAGACTGATGGTCTGCGATGGCGCTCCCGTGCCAATGCCAGTGCAGGCAGCTCCGACATCGGCCACGCAGATCCAGGAGATGTTCGTCAGGATCGGCGGCAAACTCAGTTCAAACAGCGCCGCCGCCACATCAGCACCCGTGGTGAGGTTGTCGATCGAGACTTCATAAGTGATGCGTTGTCCCGGTCCGATCGGCGCGCTCATCAAGGTGTTGCTGATCGACAGATCCGCGGTCGCATTGACGAAGTTCGCAGTCACGCTGATGTTCGCGGTGACATTGCTGTCTGTGCGCGGATTCGCGGTCGAGCTGTCGCTCCATGCGACAAAGCGGAATCCGGGATTCGGCACTGCCGTGACCGCCGAGCCATTCGCGCCCGAGTTCACGGTTTGCGGCGAGGTGCCGGTGAGCGTACCGTTCGCACCTGCCGTGTAAGTCAGCGTGTAGGTCTTGATCGCAAATGTGGCCGTGACGCTGATGTTCGCGGTGACATTGCTGTCGGTACGCGACGCGGTCAGTACACCATCACTCCAGCTGACGAACTGGTAGCCGACGTTGGGCACTGCAGTGACGGCGGTGCCGTTCGCACCGTGGTTCACGGTTTGCGGCGAGGTGCCGGTGATCGTGCCATTCGCACCGGCGGTGTAGGTCAGCGTGTAGGTCTTGATCGCAAATG
>JAYUXS010000357.1:0-3439 GCA_043752845.1 Lysobacterales bacterium
TAAGTGACCGAACGCAGATTTCCAATTGGTTTCGTGATCGAGATCCGCGGCAATCCGATGCCCGGCGGCGGCTTCGTCGCCACTTTCACCGATGTCACCGAATTACGCGCCAACGAAGCGGGCTAAGCGCGCCGCGGAAACGCTTGAGCAGCGCGTCGACGTACGTACCGCGGCTTTGGCGCTGGCGAGCGCTGAAGCCGAACGTGCGAATCAGGCGAAAACGCGCTTTCTGGCCGCGGTCAGCCATGACCCGCAATTGCTGCGCCGCGTGTTGCAGAACTTCCTGTAGAACGCTGTGCGCTATACCCAATGCGGTCGCGTGCTGATCGGCTGTCGTCGTCGTGGCGGCAAGCTCTCGATCGAAGTCTGGGATAGCGGATCGGGCATTCCCGAAGCCGATCGTGGCGTCATCCTCGAAGAATTCCGGCGTCTCGATCGCGGCAGTCAAGGGCTCGGTCTCGGGCTCGCGATCGCCGACCGCATCACGCGCCTACCCAGTCGGGCAACATCGTCGCGGAACAAGCACCACGGGCGCGCGTGCTGGTCGTGGACAACGATGCTGCCGTGTTGAAAGCGGCCATGACGGCCTCACCTTGCGCGATCGACTGCAACACAACATCGGTGACGTACCGACCATCGTCATCACCGTCGATCATTCCGACAGCGTGCGCCAAGCCGTGCTCGACGCCGGCTGCCATCTGCTGCACAAGCCAGTCAAACCGCTCGCGCTCAAATCGCTGATGAATCGGTTGCTTGCAGCGCGCTGAGGTCTGATCAGCTCCCGCTCGCCGTGCACTCGATCGTCAGGTCGTCGACGACGAAGTTCGATTTGCCGCTGCCGCTCGGGTTCACGTACTCGAACTGGATGCTGTGGCTGGCACCATTGGCGAAGGCGCTGAGGTTGACACTGCGTCCGATGTATGCGGATTCCGCCGTGGCTGGTTCGTCAAATGTGCGCAATGTGGTGCCGTCGACTTTGACGCGCAGCACCGCATCCAGTGGCGCACTGGTGAAGCCGCGGCGCAGGAAAAAATTGAGATGACGCGGACTGCCTGATGGAATCACGACCGATTGCGACAGCGTGCCGGTTTCGGGATTGGGCGTGAGCCCGAACCAGGCCCAGCCGTCGCCGTTGCGTGGCAAGGCCGTGCCGCCATCGCCACCGACGCCGCAACTGCTGCCCTTGCACAGCGACGTCGTGAAAGTGGTTGAGGTCGAAGTCCAAAAGGCATTCGCGCCGGTATCCGGGTTGCTGGACTCGAGGCCGCTGTCGCTCAGCAGTTGCGTGGGTGTGCAGGTTGGCAGTGGCGGGCCGGTGTCCTCGAAGCTGTTCTTGAACAGCGCGACCACTGGCGCTACCGGGCCTTGCGCGCAATCCGGCCACCAGCAGTCATTGTTCGCGGTGAATTGCGTCAGCGCCGTGTATTTGGGCGAACTGGCCGGTGATTGATCCTGGAATTCGAGCGCGCCCCAACGGCCGAATGGCCCCCAGCGTCCGGCGTTGTAGAAGTGCGTGAACACGTCGCCGTTCTGTTTCCACGCGGTCAGATAGTCGCCGTAGAGCGTGCCCATGCGGGCGTCAGCATTCACACCATCGAAGATGCTGTTGCAGGTGCTGTTGAACCTGAAGCCGCCGATGCCGACCAGATGTTGACCGCCTTCGTAGGCGATCAGGCGAATGCCGTCACTGGAAAAATTGTTCGCGAGCATCGCCTTGCTGCCGGTCATGAAACCGATCGCGGTGGGCAGTGCGCGCGCATTGAGGTCCGCGAAGAAGTTGTCGAGGTTGGCGTAGACGCTTGCGTTCGTGTCCGGATTGATGCCGCTGTCGGGCGTGCAGTATTCGGTGCCGAAGTAGGGCGCGATCGCATAGGCATCGGTCTTGGCCGCGACGGTGGTGCCCCCCGCGGTCACCGTGCGCACCATCACCTGGCGACCGAGGTCGGGATTGGCCGCTTGCGCTGCGACCACACGTACGACGCGGTCGCGCGCGGCGGCGCCGAACACCGCGTCGAAGCGATCGAAGATCTCGACCGAGCGATCACCCCAGGCGCGCACCAGTGCCTGGAAGCAGGCACTGCCGGCCGGTTGCGGAATCGAAAATGTGTTCGGATCGATTTCGCAGGCGATGCCATTGCCGGGTGAGCCATCGAGCTGGCAGTTGCCGGCGAGATCGGCATAGCCTGGACAGAAGTCGCGGCCGATCTCACGGTTCTGCGAAAAAATGCCGTTCCAGTTTTCGTTGCTGTATTCGACGTAGATGTCGCGGTCGGCGCGGAATGTGTCGCGCAACACGGTCGCAAAACTGTCGATGAACCCATTGCTGGCGCGATGCGGAATGTTGATCCACAGATCCGAGCCGAGGCGATTGCCGAGTGCGGCCAGAATCTGCGGCGGCACGCGATGCCAGAACGCGCTGGTCGGGGTCGGGTAGTCGGCGAAATTCACCACCGGCGATGAATTTGTTTCCATCCAGTCCATGAAGCGCAACAAGCGGTAAGGCGCAGCGTTTTCGAGAAAGCGCGGCTGGAAGATCTGTGCATCGACGACGCCGGGGCTGGTGTAGAGGTTGCAGCTACCGCCCACCGCGCAGGGATTGCCGCCATCGCAACTGCGCCGCGTGTCATTCGAGCAGACGCCACCCGGCGGCGTGATGCGGATATTGCGGATGTGGTTGGCGGGCGTCAGCGCGGTGATGTTGAAACCGATATTCGTATTGCTGGCGCCGATGTCGAAGGTGATGACGCCAGGCGCCGGATTCTGCACGTTGCTGACACCGAAGAAATTTACCGATCCAATACCGTCGAACTGCATCGTGTAGGTGCCGGCGGCGAGTCGCCCGTTCGCGAGACCGTCGCCGGCATAGATCACGCTGCGGATTTCCTGGTTCGGCTGCAGGCTTTGCACATAGCCGTCGGCATCGCGGTCTATGGTGACCGGGCAGGTGCCGCCGCAACTCGGGTTGTCGCGGCAGTCGAAGCAGCCGGCGCCAGTGCGGCCGGGGATCCAGTCGCGCGACGATTTCATCAAATTCACGAATGGAAATTCGTCGCTGAAATCAACGGTGCCATTGAGATTGCTGCCGAGCGGCGCGGTGGGCGAATCGCCGCCATGGGCGGTTCCACCGAACGACAGACTTGTGATCACGAGGATGAGCAAGATGAGTCTGGACATGGCACGTACTCCGCAGTTGCCTACGTATACCCGCAATCGTGGCGAAATCCGCCAATGCGCGCAGGTTGGTCGTCCTGTTCATCGACGACGACGCGCGCCGCATCGCCCAGTTCCAGCGAACGCAACATCACCGAGGCGTGGGTACGGTTGCGTACACCGAGTTTCTGGACGATCAGCGACGGATGCACCTTGATCGTTCGTTCCTGGATGCCGAGTTTTTCGGCGATCTGCTTGTTGAGTTGACCATCAGCGACCAGGCTGAGCA
>JAYUXS010000358.1:0-7950 GCA_043752845.1 Lysobacterales bacterium
GCGGCCAGGCGCCCCGCGCGGCCTCATTGTTGATCGCGAGCCGCAGTTTTTTGATTTGGTCCTCGACCATCGGCGCGACGCGCACCAGCGACGCGCGCGCACCGGCGACATCGCCGGCCTCGCGTAACGCATCCTGGGCCAGATCGGCGAGTTGACGTGTGCTCAACGATTCGCCGAAGAACTGCCCGGCGAGATCGGGCAACTGATGCGCTTCGTCGACGATGAAGACGTTGGCGCCGGGCAGGATTTCGCCAAAGCCATCGCGCTTGATCGCGAGATCGGCGAACAGCAGATGGTGATTGACGACGATGACATCGGCGTCTTGCACCGCACGCCGCGCCTTGACCACGAAGCAGTCGTTGAAGAAGGCGCATTCCGGGCCGAGGCAGTTCTCGGTTGTCGAGGTGACACGCGGCAGGATCATCGCGTCCTCGGCGAGGCCCTCGCATTCGCCGAGATCACCGGATTTCGTGCGCGCCGCGAAATCGAGCAGCACATTCAGATCGGCGATCATCGCGCGGTTCGGAAACTGACCTTCGCGCTTGGCGCGGTCCAGCCGATACCAGCACAGATAGTTGGCGCGCCCTTTCAGCAGTGCTGTCTTCACAGGAATGCCGAGCGCCTTGAGCACGCGTGGCAGATCGCGATGGAACAACTGGTCCTGCAGCGCCTTGGTGCCGGTGGAGATGATGACGCGCTGGCCGCTTTGCAGGGCCGGCACCAGGTAGGCGAAGGTCTTGCCGGTGCCAGTGCCCGCTTCGACGACGAGTTCGGCACCATCGGCGATTGCAGCTTCAACCGCCTGCGCCATGTCCTGCTGCACAGCGCGTGCAGTGAATCCTTCGATCGCAATGGCGAGTGCGCCGCCTTCGGACAGCGTATGGGCAGCGCGCGACATTGACCTCACATCCGGATCGGTGCAGGCACCGGACAGGCTTTGGCCTGCGCGCGTGCCGAGGCTGTGCCGGCCGCATCCTTCGATTCATGCCGCGCCGCCGCAAGCGTCAACCAGTTGCGCACGCACAGATTGCCGAGCTTCGGGCCCAATGCTTCGGAGCGGGTCGCGTGTGCGATCGCGTCGGCGAAGCGCCGCTCGGCCAAGGCGATTTCGGCGCGCCATTGCCACAACGCCGGGTCGTCGGGAACGATGGCGAGCGCGGCTTTGAGGCTGACTTCGGCTTCGTTGAACTTGCGCGCGGCTTCGGCCGCCTGCGCCTTGGCGCGCAGATCGTCGACTACGGCATCGCGCAACGGCAGCACATCGACATACGACGGCAATTGCGCCGCTTCGGCGCGGATCTCACTGACCCAGTCGCGTGCGGGCACCGACGGCTTCTTGGCCAACGGCGGCGGTTTCGGTGCACTGGCGCATGCAGCCAGCGCCAGCAAGAGTATCCAGACCGGCGCACGTCGCAGCTCACAGCACATCTTCATCGTTCCATTGTTCGCTCACAGGGGGCGAGTCGCGATCGGAGAAGCGATTGCGAAACCAGTCGTCGATGCTCCAGCGATCGCAGTCCATGTACTCGACCGGCTCGTAGCCGCGGATGAAAGGCAGAGCACGCGCACCTTCGCATTCGGCATTGGTTGCGCGTTGTGTCGCCGGATCGATCCAGCGCACTACCGGATTGTGCCCAAGATCGAGTTGCAGCGGCTCGCTCGGCAACTTCTCGAACAGCCCGGCCCACAAGCGCATGGCACCAGTGGCACCGTAAAACCCGGTCTTCTGGTTGTCGTCGCGGCCGAGCCACACGACCGCAAGATGGCCGCCAGTGAACCCCGCATACCAGGAGTCGCGGCGATCGTCCGAGGTGCCGGTCTTGCCGGCGACCTGCAATTCGCCAAGACCGAGCCCGATCAGCGCCGCGCCGGTACCGGTGCGACCGCCTTCCTGCATCGCGTAACTGACGAGCCGTGCCGCCTCGACCAGCTCGCCGGCTTTGTCCGGATTTCGATAGCGCGCAATGGCGCGGCCATGTCGATCAATAATCGCAATGACCGACGACAGCGGCAGCAGATGGCCATCGGCGGCCAGATACTGATAGGCCTGCGTGACTTGCAGCGGCGTCATTTCGGTCGCACCGAGCAGCAACGACGGATGCGGCGACACGTCCGCACCCGGCACCAGCGCTTCCAGCAGACGCTCGACCTTGCTCACGCCGAGATCAAGCCCCAGGCGCACGCTGGCCAGGTTGTAGGAACGCGCCAAGGCGTCGATCAGCGCGACGTCGCCGTGCTCGAGATTGTCGGAATTGCGCGGCTGCCAGGTCTGCCCACCGCGGATTCGCAGCGCGATGGCACGGTCGGAAAGCGTACTCAGCAATGACCAACGCTCGGGTTGCGCCAGCGCGACCAGATACACGAATGGCTTGACCAGCGAGCCGATCGGGCGGGCCGCCATCGCCGCGCGGTTGAATCCCGGACGCTCGGGATTGCGATCGCCGACCACGGCCTCGATCGCACCCGTGGCCGCACGTGTCACCACCATGGCCGCCTGCAAGCCGCTGGTGTCCTTGGCCAGCGACTTGGTCTTCTCGATCACCGCACGCTCCGCATATTGCTGCGTCGAGGGCGCGAGTGTGGTGTGGATGGCGAGGCCTTCGCTGGCGAGCGCGGCGGCGTTGTAGTCGCGCGCGATCTGCGCCTGCACCAGTTCCATGAAACCCGGATAACGATTGCGCGCGATGGCACCGCCGTTGGTGACGTTCAGCGCCTGTCGCTGCTGGCCCTTGGCTTCAATCTCCGAGAGCAATCGCGCTTCCTGCATTTCGCGCAACACCAGATTGCGCCGCTTCAAGGCTTGCGCTGGTGCACGTCGCGGGTCGTATAGCGAGGGCCCCTGGATCATGCCGACCAGCAGCGCCATTTCATGCGGTGCCAGCGCTTCCAGATCGCGTCCGAAATAGAACTCGGCGGCGGCACCGATGCCATGTACCGACTGCGCACCGTGCTGGCCCAGATAGACGTCGTTCAAGTACGCCTCGAGGATCGCCGCCTTGCTGTAACGCGCCTCGATCAACAGCGCGAGGCCGATCTCGTTGAACTTGCGCACCCATTTCTTGCGTCGGTCGAGGAACTGGTTGCGTACCAGTTGTTGCGTCAGGGTCGAACCGCCCTGCGACAGCTCACCGGACTTCACGTTCACGAACATCGCGCGCGCCATGCCCCAAGGGTCGATACCGTGATGCGAGACGAAGTCCCGGTCTTCGACCGTCAGCAAGGTCCGCAGAAACAGCGTCGGCACTTCAGAGAGCCGCACCAGTCGCCGCTCCTGTCGTGTCTTGCCATACAGCGTGGCGATGCGCGCCGGGTCGATCAAGGCGCTGTCGATCGCGCGCTTGGTCGCGACATTCTCGAGCTTGCCAACGCGACCCTTGCCCAGCGTCACACGCAGGCGCTGGGATGCATGCGCGCCGCTGCCGTCGACGAATGCGCGCGTCTGGATCAGGAAGGTGTTGCCCTCTCGGACGTAGGTACCGGCCTGCACTGCGTCCTTGGCTTCGCTGTAACGCGCCGCCTGCAGTTCAAGCAGCAGGGTGTCGGCATCCATGGCCCGACCGGGCTGCAATTCCAGGGCGCGGGCATAGACGCGGCTCGGCGTTTCGAAACGCAATCCGTCGAAACCGGCGCGAACCAGGCGATCCAGATACCAAAGATAGGGACCGAGAAAGCCGATCGAGAGGCCCAAAACGACCCAGATTGGCACCCGAAACCAGCGATAGAACCTGCGCATCCAAACAAGAAAACGGGCCAAGACCACACCAGATGAGCAAAGTGGCGTGCAGTCTAGCGGAGCCGTTTTCACGTCCGCATGGCGCGCGCCTGACGATTTCGCAATAATTCAGGTCAAGCGCGCCATGCCCAGAGCGCGCAGCGCCCAAATCGTGATCAACGCCACTCCTTCCTGCGTGGCAGTGCTCGGCCTTCCGGAAGTGGAATGGCTTGCGGCATTGCAGACGCAACTGCTCTCCGAAACCGAGATCGTCGAACTTGACGCGCGGGCGGCTTTGGTTGATTCGACCGATGCCGGGCAAACGCTGATCCGCATTCAGGCCAATGCCACCTTGCCGCCGTTTGCGCTGCAGCGTCTGCTCGCGGCGGCCGGCAGCGTCGATGATTTCGACGTGATCTCGGCGACCGACGCCGGCGTCGACGCCCTGTCGCCGCTACCGGAAGCACACACCTTTGCCGGCGACGCGCGCGCCCTCGACGCTGCGTGCTGGCTGTTGGGCGAGCGCAGCGTGCGCCCTTGCGACGCCGTGATCGGCGCCCTCGCCTGGGTCGGCCCGGATACGGCGGCGCGCATCAAGTCCGGCCAACCACTGCGACATGGCGTCATCGACAGCCTGCACGTCGCCGCGGCCGATACGCCCTTGCGCGGCAGCGCTGCACCCGAACATCGTCACATCGCCGCGCCCGCGACAGCGCTCGCCGGGTTGCGCGTACGCCTCGGTCAAGCGCTGCCCCTGCCGACCAGCTGGCCCGGTCTCGACGCGAAACCGGTGATCCTGCACGTGCTGCATGGCTGGGGCGGTGGCGTCGAACGATTCGCGCGTGATCTCGCCGACGGCGACCACGCACGAACCCATCTCGCCCTGTTCGCGCGCGGCGAGTTTTCGCGCAGTCGCTACGGCGAATCACTGGAACTCGCGTTGCTGCGCACTGACCATGCAGTGTCGTTGGCGCGATTTGATCTGGCCGCACCAATTGCCACCTGCGCGATCGAAAGCAGCGAATGGCGTGCGGCTTTCAACGGGATCCGCGATCGTTTCGGTGTTGGCGCGGTCATCGTGTCGTCGCTGATCGGGCATTCGCTCGATGCGCTCAGCAGCGGACTGCCGACCGAATACGTCTGCCATGACTATTTCCCGTTGTGGCCGATCCTGCACGCCGATTTCGGCGACAGTGCGCACTCATTTGATCGCCAATCCCTTGGTGCCGCGCTCGCGGGTGCCAAAGCGCCCGAGTTTCCATTCGCCGAACGCGAACCTGCCTACTGGCAGACGCTGCGCGCCGCTTTCACAAGAAAAGTGTCCGACCACCATGTCGTTCTCGTGGCGCCTACACGCGGCACGCGCCAGAACTGGTTGCGACTGGCGCCGGTACTTGCGCACGCACCCTTCGAACGCATCGGCCACGGCCTGCGTGAATTGCCCGCGGCACCTGACGTTCCGGCCCTCACGCCGCGTTCAAGGCTACGCCTGGTGGTGCTTGGAAGACTGAATGGCGGCAAGGGCGAACATCTGCTGCGCGCGACCTTGGCTGCGGGCCTGCGCGGCGTCGCCGAAATCTTTCTGGTCGGCTGTGGTCGTGCCGGTCAAGTTTTTTTTGGCGAACGCGATGTGCATGTCATCGATGACTACGCTCGCGATGATTTGCCGCGGCTGCTGGCACACATCCATCCGGATGCGGCGCTGTTGCCGGCCACCGTGGCCGAAAGTTTCAGCTACACCTTGAGCGAATTGCGCGCGCTTGGCATCCCGGTGATCGCGACACGGCTCGGCGCATTTGCCGAGCGCATCCGCGACGGCGAAGACGGATTGCTGGTTGCCCCCGACGCAGCGTCAATCGTTGCCCTTGTCCAGCAACTGCAGCGCGACCGCGCACCCTTGCAGCGTATTCGCGACGGGTTGCGGTCGCATGTCGCGCCATCGATCGGCACGATGGCCAGCGCCCATCGAAGCCTGCTGCCCAACACACCTGGCAAGATTCTCTGGCATGGCAATGTCGATATCTGCACCGCCATGCTCGCCGCACGCACGATCGCTGCCGAGCGCGAGCGCGATGCACTGCGCATCAGCGACGCCGACAAGAATCGCGAGTTGCTGGCACGCAGCGAATGGGCGCAAGCCCAGGATCGCGAAAAACGCATTGCGCAGGCACAAGTGCTGAATGAACGCGCTGTTGTCACACAAATCCAACATGCGCTCGACGATGCCCACGGCCGTCTCGGCCAGTTGCATCGCGACTTCATCGAACGCAGCGAATGGGCGCAATCACTCGATCGCGAAGTCGCCCGGCTTGGCGTTGAACTCGTCGCCGCGGGCACGCGTCATGACGCCGCGCAACAGGAATGGACTTTGGCTGCGGCGCATTTTCAAGGTGAGGTCGAACGCCTCGAAAAGGACAAGGCCGAGCTATTGGCCAGTTTGAGCTGGCGCATCACCGCACCACTGCGCGCGCTGCGTCGTCGTGGCGATCGTCTGCGCGTGCAATCGGACTACCAGGTCAAGCGTGCGACCACGGCCATCCCGCGTTTGATGCGCAGCCTGCGCGTGCGCGGCTTCGGCGGCACTGTGGTGCGCATGCGTGATGGCCCGTCGGGCGAGGCGCCGCTGATTCCGCCGCCGAAACCAACGCTGATCGAACCTCGCAACGAGCCGCAAAGCTTCGTCGCATTCACCGTGCCCCGCGCCGACACGCCGCGCGCCAGCATCATCATTCCGGTCTACAACAAATGGCACTACAGCGAAGCCTGCCTGCGCTCGCTGGTGGCGCAAGCGCAACGCAGCAGCTTTGAAATCATTGTCGTTGATGACGGATCGAACGACGAAACTCCGGATCGGCTCGCGGCGATCGAAGGCGTGATCGCGATCCGCAATGCGGAAAATCTCGGCTTTGTCGGTTCCTGCAATGCCGGTGCGCGCATGGCGCATGGCGAGTACCTGGTCTTCCTGAACAATGACACGCAGGTCGCCGCCCACTGGCTCGACGCCCTGCTCGATACCTTCGACCAGCACGAGCGCGTCGGGCTCGTCGGCGCCAAGCTTGTCTATCCGGATGGGCGGCTGCAAGAAGCCGGTGGCATCGTCTTCAACGACGGGTCCGGCTGGAACTATGGCCGCTTCGCCGACCCCACCGATCCCAGCTTCAACTACGTGCGCGAAGCCGACTACTGCTCGGGCGCCGCCATCGCCATCGCTCGCAATCTGTTCGATCGCATTGGCGGCTTCGACACGCGCTATGCGCCGGCCTACTACGAGGACACGGATCTCGCGTTCGAAGTGCGTCGCACCGGGCTGCGCGTCATCTACCAACCCGCGTCGACAGTGTTTCATTTTGAAGGCATCACCTCGGGCACCGACCCGAACAGCGGCGTCAAGCGTTTCCAGGCGATCAATCGGGTCAAGTTCCTCGACAAATGGCGCGATGCGCTGGCCCTTCAGCCCAAAGCGGGGCAGATCGACGTCGCGCGCGAACACCGCACGAAGTTGCGTGTGCTGATCATCGATGCGACCACCCCGCGTCCGGATGAAGACTCCGGTTCGGTACGCCTGGTGAACCTGATCCGCGTACTCATCGCGCACGGAAACAAGGTCAGCTTCTTCGCCGAAAACCGTGCCTTCGACGGGCGCTATACCCAGGCGCTGCAACAACTCGGCGTCGAGGCGCTGTATCACCCGTACATGCCGGAACCGGTGCGCTGGTTCGCAGACCATGGCGCGTTGCTGGACGCGGTGTTCGTGTCGCGTCACTACGTGGCGGCACCGCTGGTCGATGCCATCCGCCATTACGCGCCGCAAGCAAAACTGATTTTCGACACCGTTGACCTGCACTACCTGCGCGAAGAACGCGAGGCCGCACTTGCCGGCCGCGATGATCTGCGACGTTCGGCCGCGGCGACCAAACTGGCCGAATTGCGTCTGGTGCAGAAGGCCGACATCACCCTTGTCGTGAGTCCGATCGAGCAGGAACTACTGCAACGTGAAGTGCCGAATGCACGCGTCGTGGTGTTGTCGAACGTGCACGAAATCGCGCCGCAGCGTGCGCCGTTCGAAGGACGCAGCGACTTGTTTTTTGTCGGCGGTTTCCAGCACCAGCCGAACGTCGACGCGATGTTGTGGTTCGTGCACAGCGTCTGGCCGCTGATTGAACGTGAATTGCCGGATGCGCGCTTTCATATTGCCGGTAGCCGCATGCCCGAGACGATCAAGGCGTTGGCCGCACCGC
>JAYUXS010000359.1:0-7933 GCA_043752845.1 Lysobacterales bacterium
CGATGTGTGCTTCGCGCTCATGCTGCTTGGCGTTCAATACCTGATGCGGGATGCCGGCGGTTTCCAGACGCTCGCCGAGCATTTCCGAAGTTTCGATCGACGTGGTGCCGACCAGCACCGGCTGCTTGCGCGCGTAGCATTCCTTGATGTCTTCGATGATGGCGCTCCACTTGGCTTCGGCCTTGAGGAACACGAGATCCGGATGATCCTTCCGCACCATCGGCCGATGCGTCGGGATGACCGCGACTTCAAGACCGTAGATCTGCTGGAACTCGTATGCTTCGGTATCAGCAGTACCGGTCATGCCTGCGAGCTTGCCGTAAAGACGGAAATAGTTCTGGAAGGTGATCGAGGCGAGCGTGTGGTTCTCGCGCTGGATCGGCACGCCCTCCTTGGCTTCGACAGCCTGATGCAGGCCATCGGACCAGCGTCGACCGGCCAGCGTGCGGCCGGTGAACTCGTCGACGATGATCACTTCTCCGTCGCGGACGATGTAGTCGACGTCGCGCTGATACAGGTTGTGCGCGCGCAACGCCGCATTCAGGTGGTGCACGACCATGATGTTGTGCGCGTCGTACAGACTGTCTTCGGCACCGATGATGGCCTCGCTGCGCATCAGCGACTCGGCGTGTTCCATGCCGGCTTCCGACAAATGCACCTGCTTGCCCTTTTCGTCGACGAAGAAATCGCCCGTTCCGTCCTCGGTCGTCTGCTTGACGAGAAGCGGCACCACCTTGTTGACGCGCAGGTACAACTGCGGCGACTCGTCGGCTGGGCCGGAAATGATCAGCGGCGTGCGCGCCTCGTCGATCAGGATCGAGTCCACTTCATCGACAATCGCGTAGAACGAGCCGCGCTGGTAACGGTCCTCGGCCGCCAGCGCCATATTGTCGCGCAGGTAGTCGAAACCGTATTCGTTGTTGGTGCCGTAGGTGATGTCAGCGGCATACGCGGCGCGCTTGTCCTGCGGGTTCATGCCTGGAAACACAACACCGACACTCAGTCCGAGCCAGTTGTAGACCTTGCCCATCCAGGCGGCATCGCGCTTGGCAAGGTAATCGTTGACAGTCACGACATGCACGCCCTTGCCGGCAAGCGCATTCAGATAAACCGGCAGCGTGGCGACGAGGGTCTTGCCTTCGCCGGTACGCATTTCGGCGATCTTGCCCTGATGCAACACCATGCCGCCGATCAACTGCACATCGTAATGACGCATGCCGAGCACGCGACGTGCGGCCTCGCGCATCACCGCGAAAGCTTCCGGCAACAGCGCGTCCAGCGTCTCGCCCTGTTCAACGCGCGCCTTGAAGGCTGGCGTTTTCGCCTGCAACTCGGTGTCGCTCAGTGCCTGGATCTGCTGTTCCAGCGCATTGGTCTGGAGTTTGAGCTTTTCATAGCCCTTGAGGAGTCGCTCATTGCGGCTGCCGAACAGGCGGGTCAGGATCTGATTGAACATGGTCTCGGCGCTTGGATGAATTGAGCGGATTGGTTGGTCGACGACATCGACCCGAAAACGAAAGGGCCGCCAAGGCAGGCGGCCGCTTGCGAAAATCAGGTTGGGGTCGGTCGCAACGATTGCAAGCGCGGTCAGTTCGGCTGACGCACGAACTCGTTCGGATTGACGACGCGACCGTCGCGCCAGACTTCGAAGTGTACATGCGTTCCGGTCGAACGGCCGGTCGAACCGACCTTGCCGATCACGTCACCGTCGCGGATCGGGTCACCGACACCGACCAGATTCTTGGAATTGTGCGCATAGCGCGTGACATAGCCGTTGCCGTGATCGATCTCGACCGTGAGTCCGTATCCGGGCTTGTTCGCGGCATACGACACCACACCCGAACCGACCGCGAGGATATCGGTGCCGTAGTCGCCATCGAAGTCGATGCCGGCGTGGAAGTCGTTCGCACCGGTGATCGGATCGCTGCGATACCCGTAACGCGAGGAGATGTAGCCAGAGCGCACAGGTGTGCCCGAAGGCATCAGGCTGTCGTCGATTTCCCGATCCGTCAGCAGTTCTTCAAGTACCGTGAGTTGCCGCGACTGCGACGCCAACTGCTTTTCGAGTCGGCCGATTTCGTTCGAGATCTGGTTCGGCGGAACCGCCAGCATCAGACCGCCGCCTTCGGGACCACCGAGGTCAGGATCGGATTCGAAGTTGAATTCTCCGTCGTCGAGTTTGCCGAGTTTGGCGAGGCGGCCGCCCAAAGCATTCAGCCGTGTGGTTTCGGCCTGCATGCGACCCAGACGCAGCGCCAGCGCGTTCATGTCGCGGGCGACCACGGAATTGAGTCGTTCCACTTCGCCCTGCTGTTCGGCGAGTTCGGTGCGGGTGCCAAGCAACTGGTCACGCAGATTGCGCGGACCGATGAATGCGGCGCCGAACCAGGCACCGAGCGCAAACAAGCCGAGAACCGTGGTTCCGGCGACCAATCCCACGGCAACACGTACGCGCTTGTTCGAGAAACTGAAGACGCGCGTGCCGGCATCAGGTTTGGCGACAATGATGATATTCATTCAATTACCCTGTCGGTATGGCCATGCATCCGAATTCGAGTCGCAACCCCCTCGCCCATGCCGTTGACGCTACGCGTACGGCAAAGTCGCCCTCGTTGAACTCGCTGCTCGATCACGCCGCACGCTTGCGTCGCATCGATTCCGGTCTGCGTCGCCAGCTATCCGAACCCTGGGCGACTTGGTTTAACGTCGCCAACGTGCGTTCGGATGTGCTGGTGCTGGTCACCGGCCAGTCGGCGGTGGCGGCGAGACTGAGAACTGAGCAAGCGCGATTGCTCGCACTCGCGTCCCCATTCTGGCCGACGCCACTGACACGACTGGTGGTGAAAACGGTCCCGGAGTTCTCCGATCCTTCGAAGACGCTCTCAAAACCGCTTTCCCCGACCGCAGCAAAGCACCTCAGTGCTGCTGCGGCCGCAACAGACGATCCCGAATTGCGGGAACTGCTGTCGCGTTTGGCATCCCTTGCCGAATAATTCTTCCCGAGATTTCGTCTGGGCCGATGCGCTGGCCTGCCGCAAAGCGCGGCCGATCAAATATGTGGATCACGTACGTCGATCAGATCGCCTGTGCCGGGTGTGCGTATGAAATGGGTGCGTCCGCCGAATCGGAGAACGTGATTTCTTCCCACGCCTTGCTGTCGGCGACCAGGGTGCGCAGCAGCAGATTGTTGAGCTGATGGCCGGATTTGTAACCGTAGAACGCGCCGATCAAACTGTGCCCGAGCAAGTAAAGATCGCCGATCGCGTCGAGAATCTTGTGCTTCACAAACTCGTCTTCGTAGCGCAGACCATCTTCATTGAGGACGCGGTAGTCGTCGAGAACAATGGCGTTGTCCATGCTGCCGCCGAGCACCAGATTGCGTTCGCGCAGCATTTCGATGTCGCGCATGAAGCCGAAAGTGCGCGCGCGGCTCACTTCCTTCACGAATGAGGTCGTCGAGAAATCGATTTCGGCGGAGGAGGACTTGCGCGTGAAAATCGGGTGATCGAAGTCGATCGAGAAGCCGACCTTGAAGCCGTCGAATGGGTCGAAGCGCGCCCACTTGTCGCCGTCGCGCACGGTGATCGACTTCTTGATGCGAATGAAACGCTTGGCGACGTTCTGTTCTTCGATTCCGGCGGATTGCAGCAGGAACACGAAGGGACCGGCGCTGCCGTCCATGATGGGCACTTCAGAGGCGCTTACGTCGACATAAGCGTTATCGATGCCGAGGCCGGCCATGGCCGAGAGCAGATGTTCAACGGTGGAGATACGGACGTCATCCTTCACCAGCGTCGTTGAGAGTGCTGTCGCACCGACATTCTCTGCGCAAGCCTTAATCTCGACTGGCTCGGCGAGGTCAACGCGGCGGAAGATGATGCCCGCGTCCGGCGCTGCAGGTCGCAAGGTCAAATAGACCTTTTGGCCCGTATGGATACCTACGCCTGTCGCGCGGATGACGTTCTTGAGTGTGCGTTGCTTGATCATTCGAAAGTTTGCCTCGTCCGAGGGACGACCTACCCGGCAACCTTAGCATGACGATTTTGGGCCGTGGAACCGGCCCGCCAGCAAAAAGACATTAGTTTGTTGTTTTTACGCAACGTCCGTTGCCTGAACCAGACGGCATCGAGATGCCCCGATCGCGGCGACGATCGGGGCTGGAGGCAGGCCTGGCAACGTTCGCGGCGGTATTCAGTCCGCCTGACGACGCAGGAAAGCCGGGATATCCAGGTAGTCGTCCACTGGCGACGCACCAGCCGCAGGGTTGCTGGCCGCGACCGCGCTGGCGGCCATACGGTTGCCAAGTGCGGACGCCGAACGACCCACCGGTGGGGTGTAGTCCACTTGCTGACGCACGATCGACACCTGCGGCCGCGCCGAGATCGCAGGCACCAACGCCGCTTCGCGATGCATGTTGCGTGGCGCAGCGGCAACCCGGTTCAAGCCGGTGGCAACGACGGTCACCCGGATTTCATCGCGCATGTCTGGATCCAGCACAGTGCCCATCACCACGGTCGCGTCTTCTGCGGCGAATTCGGAAATCGTGCGGCCGATCTCGTCGAACTCGTGCATGGTCAGGTCCATGCCCGCAGTGACATTCACCAGAATGCCGCAGGCGCCGGACAGATTGATGTCCTCAAGCAGCTTGTTGTTGACGGCAAATTCCGCCGCCGCTGTCGCACGGTCGTCGCCGCGAGCGACACCGGTGCCCATCATCGCCATGCCCATCTCGGACATCACGGTGCGCACGTCGGCGAAGTCGACGTTGATCAGGCCCGGTCGGGTGATCAGGTCGGCAATGCCCTGCACGGCTCCGAGCAGCACATCATTCGCCGACTTGAACGCGCTGAGCAGCGAAGTTTCGCGACCGAGCACGGATAGCAACTTCTCGTTCGGAATGGTGATCAGGCTGTCGACGTACTGCGACAGCGAGTCGATGCCGGCGAGCGCGATCTGCAGACGCTTGCGACCCTCGAACGGGAACGGCTTGGTCACGACGGCCACAGTGAGGATGCCCATCTCCTTGGCGAGTTGCGCGACGACTGGCGCCGCGCCGGTTCCGGTACCGCCGCCCATGCCGCAGGTGATGAACACCATGTCGGCGCCGGTCAGCAGCTCGCGGATACGTTCGCGATCTTCCATCGCCGCCTGCTTGCCAACTTCGGGGTTGGCGCCGGCGCCAAGGCCCTTCGTCACGTTGCCGCCGAGTTGCAGCGTGGTTTTTGCCGGACAGTTGCGCAGTGCCTGCGCATCGGTGTTGGCACAGATGAATTCGACGCCTTCGACGCCGGCATTGACCATGTGCGCAACGGCGTTGCCGCCGCCACCGCCGACGCCGATGACCTTGATCACCGCGTTGGGTGCTGGTGTTTCCACAAATTCAAACATTTCCCTACCTCCAGATTGCTGCTGCTTGTTTTGACCGGATCGCCGTCCGGCTGCTTTTTTTCCGCATTTCGCGGTTTTTCGTCATCGCTGCGCGGCGCGCAACGACCTGATTCCTAGAATTCGCCCGTCACCCACTTGCGGAATTTTCCCCACAGCGATCCGACCGCTTCCCCGGCCGGGCTCGCGCTTGCGCGCAACGACGGATCCGACTGCCCGCGAGCAGCAGACCGACGCCCGTGGCATGCACCGGGTTGCTGACGACATCGCCGAGACCCGACACGTAATGCGGCACGCCGACGCGCACCGGCATGTGAAAGAGCTCTTCGGCCAGATCAACGATCCCTTCCATCTTCGAACCGCCGCCGGTCAACACGATGCCGGCGGCAACCAACTCCTCGAGGCCGGCGCGGCGCAATTCCGCCTGCACCATCTCGAAGATTTCCTCGTAGCGTTTCTGGACGACATCCGCGAGCAACTGCCGCTGCAGACGCCGCGGTGCACGATCCCCGACCATCGCCACTTCGATGGTTTCCTCGGGGCGCGCCAGTTGCGCGAGCGCGCAGGCGTACTTGACCTTGATCTCTTCGGCGAACGGCGTCGGCGTGCGGAAGGCGAAGGCAATGTCGTTGGTCACCTGGTCACCGGCGATGCCGAGCGAAGCGGTGTGACGCATTGCGCCCTGCGTGTACACGGCGATGTCGGTGGTACCGGCGCCGATGTCGACGAGGCAGACGCCAAGATCACGCTCGTCCTGGGTCAGCACCGACTGCGCCGAGGCAAGCTGGGAGGGAATCAGGTCGTCGACACTCAAACCAGCGCGCGAGATGCACTTGCTGATGTTCTGCGCCGCAGACTGCGCGCCGGTGATCACGTGAACGCGTGCTTCGAGACGCACGCCGATCATGCCGACCGGATGGCGGATCCCGTCCTGCTCATCCAGCACGTATTCCTGGGCCTGCACATGCAGAATGCGCTGATCGGCTGGAATCGCGACCGCGCGCGCGGCGTCAAGCACGCGTTCGATGTCGCCATCCATCACTTCCTTGTCCCGGATCGCGACCACGCCCTGCGAGTTCAAGGAGCGGATATGGCTGCCCGAGATCGACGCGAACACCGAACGGATTTCGCAGCCAGCCATCAGCTCGGCTTCTTCGATCGCACGCTGGATCGACTGCACCGTCGATTCGATATCGACGACGACGCCGCGCTTGAGGCCTTTCGACACCGCTGTGCCGATGCCGATGACTTCGACCATGCCGCCGTTTTCGTATTCGCCGACGATGGCGGTCACCTTCGAGGTTCCGATATCGAGGCCGACAAGCAGCGCTTTTTCAGACTTGCGATTCATGCGCACTCCGGTTTTCGATGAGGGCGGGAGCCGGGGCGGCCGCGTCGGGCAACAACTCAGGTGCGGGTGCGCGCCAAGCCACTGCGAAGCCATTTGCAAAGCGCAGGTCGGCGCGTGCGATGCGGGCACGTTCGCTCTCCGGCAAGCGCGCCAACGCGGCGACAAATCGCTCGAGCCGCTGCATCGGCTGATCGCGGCCAAGCACGACCTCGGCGCGGTCTGAGGTGATGACAGACCAGGCACCGCGCTCGTTCAACTGCGTCGCGATGACATTGATCCCGATCGTTTTCAGGCGTGCGGCGACGTCGCGATGCCGCTCCCACACTTCGCTGGCATGCGCGTCCGGTCCGCCCAGGCGGGGCAGGTGCTCCGGCAGCATGCCCTTGCTCGCGGCGAAGATCACGCCGTCGGACCCAAGCAGACGCTCGGCGCCCCAATGCGCGACCGGCTCGCGTTCGTTGATGCGCACCTCGATGCGATCGGGCCAGTGCTTGCGCACCTTCGTGCTCGCCACCCAGGGCACGCGCTCGACTGCATTCTTGATCACATCCAGATCGACCGCAAAGAACCCGGCACGTACGCCCGGCGCCACGGCAGCACGTACTTCGGCTTCGCTGACATGCATGAAGCGGCTGTGCACGCTCAATTGCGTGATCGGCCAGCGCTCGTCGGCGAGCCAGCCGTTCAGCGTCGCGATGATCGGCGTCGCGATCAACGCAAGCGCGATCAACCAGGCACTGATGCGGGCAAAGCGCATATTCATGCGTGCGCTCCGCCCATTGATGTTTCCAGAATGCGCCAGCACAGCGTCGGGTAGTCGATACCGACGTGCTGCGCGGCCTTCGGCACCAGCGAGTGGTCGGTCATGCCCGGCGTCGTGTTCACTTCCAGCAGCACGTTGTGGCCGTTGCGGTCGCGCATGAAGTCGATGCGACCCCAGCCTGAGCAACCGACGGCGTCGAAGGCCGCGAGCGCAAGTCGCTGCATCTCGGCTTCGGCAGCACCGCTGAGGCCGGGGCACAGGTACTGCGTATCGTCGGCGAGGTATTTCGCTTCATAGTCGTAGAAGCCCTTGGCCGGCACGATGCGGATACTGGGCAGGGCCTGACGGTGCAGGATTCCGACGGTGAGTTCGTCGCCCTCGATGAATTGTTCAACGAGGATGTCACCGTCGAATTTCTTCGCGGCCTCGATGCC